>CAZAIS010000402.1:0-2988 GCA_964485255.1 uncultured Acidimicrobiales bacterium
GTTGGCCCGGGTCGGCCCCGGCGGGGCCGGTCTCCCGCGCGATCTCAGCGGTAAGGGAGCCATGGCCACGACGGGTGGTCCTGGTTCACCGAGTTCGCGTACCAGATAAAACGGCGCCCGGTCTGCGAGGCGATCCTCGCGCAGCGATCGTAACCCTTTCTCGCCATACTCTCGTCGGGGGGCGAGGTCTTCACGTGGTCGAGCGCGAGCACGGGGATGTCCTTGCGGCCGAGAGCCGCCACGAGGACCGGGAGCGCTTCTTCATCGGGAGCATAGACGTACCGTTTCTTGCTGAAATCGTAGCCGGAGGACATCTCCTCGTACTTGAAGGCGTCGATGTAAGGCAGCACGTCCGCGAGGACGGCGAACCCCCTGTTGGGCACGAGGAGGAGATCCGGGTACCATTCCCTGATCTGTCTCACCAGTTCAACCATCCCGGGCGCGAGCTCGGGGTATACCTCGACGGTGTCCAGCATGTCCATCAGGAGGCCGTCGGCCGGACCCCTGCCGAGGATTTCCGGTATCTCGATCTCGAGGATTATCCTGCGCCACTCCGGGTCGTTGACGTCGGCGTACCAGCAGCCGGGCCAGTCCGGGTTCGGCGCGAGCCTGACCCCTGGGTGATCGAGCACCGCCGGCCAGTACGAGCGATAGTCCTCGACCTCGCCTACGTCGATGTAGGCGAGCACGATGCTTCCCCGCCTCCTTATCTGTGCGGGGAACGAGGCGTCCGGGTAGTCATACGGCTCGAGCGCGGCCACGTCGTACCTGGCGAACTCGGCGGCGTCGGCCATGCTGTACCCGCCGTACGTGTTGAGGTAAGTGGCCACGTCGCCGAAGCGCTTCCGCCCGGAGAGGGCGTCTCCGGGGGCGCACTGGCCGCCCTGGAAGCGGCCCGGTGAACAGCAGTACTGCACCCTCTCGGCCACGACCGGCCTGTCGGACGTCATCACCAACCCGAAGTCCTTGCCCGCTCCCAGGTACGCGGCGGGATCGACGGTCAATCGCGTCCCCGCGGGAACGGGCAGTTGCGCGGGAACCGTTACGCCGTCACAGAGAAACATCCCGCTCACGACCGCGTCGGCCTCTCCCGTGTTCGCGACGCACACGAACGGCCTGAAACCCGCCCGGGTCGTCCCTTCCGCGAAAGCCCATTCCCGTGACGCCGCAACCGCCCCCGGAGCGCAGTGTCCGTCTCTTGTTCCCAGGGACTCGAAGTAGACGGGGCGCTCGGCACAAAAGGACCCGGTGGAGCTCAAGACGGCGGATACGTCGTGCCCCGGCCCCAGGAGAGCATTTACGTCCAGGGTGGAGCGACCGCGGGACGGGACGGTTACGCGCGCGCTCCTCGGGGCGCCGTCCTCGAGAAGGAAGTCCGCCCGGACCTCGATGTCATCGTCGCCCGGGTTGAATACGCAGAGGTACTCCCTGAAGCCGGCCCTGGTCGTCCCCTCGGCGAACGTGAGCCTGGACGAGGTGATGGACTGTCCCCCCGAACAGTGCCCGCCCGCGGCCTCGGGCGTGGCGAAATACATGGTGCGTTCGGCTATGACCGGCACCCCGTTCATCGACGATACCTCCGCGGCCACCTCCCTGCCCGGTCCGCACTCGGAGGAGACGTCTACCGTCCTCCTGGCACCCGCGGGAACGTTAACGTCCAGGATCGGGCCTTCGCTTCCCGGGGATGCGAGGGACAGGCGCAGGCGGGCGTCTTTCCGCCCCGGGTTCGCGAGGCACAGGTATTCGTTAAAACCCGGCCCCGTGTAGCCCTCGGCGAAAAACCAGCGCTCGGAGGGCGCGCGGATGCCCTGCACGCAGTGGGAGCCGGTGGCGCCGCGGAAATCGAAGTATACCGGGCGCTCCGCGGTGAATCGAAAGCGGGACGATAGGCGAACCCCGAAATCGACCCCTCGCCCCATGACGTCCGGGGCGAAGATCGTAGCCCTTGAGCGGGCCGGAACATCCACCCGTGTACTCGAGGCGGCCCCGGCGACGGTAAGATATTCGATTTCGATGCGCGCGGTTTCCTTTTCCGGGTTCTCCATGCAGATGAACTCGTCAAACCCCTCGCGGGTCGTCCCCTCGGCGAAGAAGACCTCGAAAAGGCCCGCCGGATCGCGCTCCCGCGCGCCCCGGCAAGCGCCGGCGCCGGGCGGGGTCGAGGCGCACGTCAACAGCAACGCCGCCGCACATACCGCCATGATCTTTCTCACGGGCACCCCCGGCCAAGGTTCGTTCGGTATACGGGCGCGACATGACGCCCGTTTTCGGGGTTATCGGCTCCCGGCCTCCTGTTTTTGAAGCGCGGCGCCTTCATGTTATAGTCTCCATGCTCTATTACGTCAGGCTCCGTGTAAGCCTGGAAAGCGGGACGGGAAGCGGGTATGAAGGCCATACAAGTGACAGACCTGAGAAAGTCATACGGGGAGCTCAAGGCGGTCGACGGGATCTCGTTCGACGTCGACGAGAAGGAGATATTCGGGCTCCTCGGGCCGAACGGAGCCGGAAAGACGACGACCCTGGAGATGATAGAGACCCTGAGGGAGCCCGACGGCGGTCAGGTCCTGCTGGAGGACATGAACCCCCACAAGGAGCAGAAGAAGATCAAGGAGATAATAGGGGTTCAGCTCCAGACGACCGTCTTCTTCGACAACCTTACGGTCTTCGAGACCATCGACCTCTTCGGCTCCTTTTACTCCCGGCAGGTCCCGCCGGACGAACTGCTGGAGATGGTGGGCCTCGAGGACAAGAGAAACAACAAGCTCGATCAGCTCTCCGGCGGCCAGCACAAGCGCGTTTCGATAGCGCTCGCCCTTGTGAACGACCCCAGGATAGTGTTCCTCGACGAGCCAACAACCGGGCTCGATCCCCAGGTCAGGCGGAACATATGGCGGATAGTCGAGAACCTGCGTGAGCGCGAGAAGACCGTAATCATCACCTCCCACTACATCGAGGAGGCCGAGTACCTGTGCGACCGGGTCGCGATCA
>CAZAIS010000403.1:0-2987 GCA_964485255.1 uncultured Acidimicrobiales bacterium
TCGGAGTTCTTTTCAAGAATCTCTTGAATATACGTGGCCGAGGAGATGAGGATCAGATCTGTATGCTGAACATCCTCAATGCTGCAATGGGGTTGGATGTAGATATTATTCACGGACCTGATGGGTTTTCCGTCTGCCGAAGCGATTGTTACGTCAAAGAAGGGGGTCCGAGGCGAGTTGGTCACGCGATTCCATAACCGCCCTGCCTGATTCAAAATATCCATGGGGCCAAAAATGGTTGTTGCCATGGTGTTGTAAGGCGCAAGAATAGTCACTTTTTTCATCGTTTGCCCCTGGGCTGCAAAGAATGTCGCTATCGCCTATCCTAATGTCGATTATGCCACTTTTCTTCCTGACTGCAACAGTTATGATCGGACAAAATACTCCGCCTCAAGCAAAGAAGTATTCAGCCCGGGGAGGAGTAATCAGTCTCAGTGAAGGGAGAAAAGGCATGACTGATGAAAGAGTCAAAGAATCAATAGCAGCCTGCGGTCTGTGTTGTGAAACCTGTTTTGCACATGTGGACGGGGACATACGGAGATACGCTCTGCAGCTTAAAGAGAAACTGGGAAATTTCCACGTCAATGCGGCACGATTCGAGACGATTCTGGATAACCCTATTTTTGGCAAGTATCCTGCCTTCAAAGAGATGCTGGACTATTTCGCTTCGGAAAATTGTAAGGGTTGTCGCAATGAACAGTGCAAGTTGTTCAAAGGTTGTGGGGTGCGCCCGTGCCACCAGGACAAACAAATTGATTTTTGCTTCCAGTGCGACGAGTTTCCCTGTCAGAAAACTAATTTTGATCCGGGACTGTATAAAGTGTGGGTGATAGTCAATGAAAAGATCAGGGCAATCGGTATAGAAGAATATGGTAAGGCAGCCAGAGTCCGGCCCAGATATCCCTGACGGAAACAAAAGTTCATGCGAGCGAGGAGGAAAAATCGGAAGAGCATATGGGATAAGAAAAATGCGTGCGGCCTTGACGCTAATTATTGGGGCATGGCATGTTGAACTCTTTTGAGAAATCCCATAAAACTCAAAGCATCGCAGCATAACGTTGGGAGGACACATGGAAAAACCAATCTCGCTTGATGGTATAAGAATGCATGTTGTCTCGACGGCGGATATTCAACTTGTGAAATTGGGCGGACGGCCGATGGCAGGATACAGTTGGCCGAGCATTTCAAATGGGACTCGCGTGAAGGTTCAGGAACCAACCTCTATGAAGAGATGGGCGTCGAACGCTCATGAACAGGCTTTGTCGTTAACTTTCGGTTCGAGAGGGGACTCAGATGACAGAAGAGATTGTACGCAAGTATGGGCAGCGAGTCGGATATACGGAATCGGAAATTGAGAAGTTCCAGGAGGGAGGCCACAGAACCAGGCATGTAAAGCGACTCTCCCAGGCGGCTTCCCTGTATTCCATCGAGGCTAGGGTTGTGCATGCCAGGAACTGCAATTCAGGGTATGTGGTGGGGCAGAAATTCATTCTCGATGTGGACGGTAACTTCATTTCCACGCTCTGTCCAAAGAAAATGTGCGTCTATTTGGTATCACAATTGACCGTCCCGGTAGCGCTCATTAACGAAAGGTTGAGCGAGGGTCTCGATCCGAACGATTTTCATTTCATGCGATTCGTGAGATGTCCGGATGTCGGTATTGAGTGTTATGGCTATGGAGAGGTTATGGTTCAGGTTACAGTTGTGCCACGGGGCGAACAAGAATGAACGATTCCCGCTGGCACGAGGCATGTGACAAGGGGCCGTTCTTATTTTATGTCATCCATCCAGGCCATATCCCCTGCGAAGATGACTCTAGGCACCGTTAAGCGCCCACCAGCCGCAACCGCTGCCCTTCACGCCAATCGGGAGTGGGTACTCCTGCCATGGGAAAGAGTGGCAAACAACTTATCGCCGCGTGTGCCGCGAATTCGTGCTGCGACCCTGCGGTCCGGAACTCAAACCGCGGCCGGCTTAGGGACGGGCCGTACTCTTAGAACAGGAACGTCTCCGCTGAAGCTTTTTTCCGCCTTTTTTCACATTGATTTGACAGTGCACTAAACAATACTGCATCATTGTTCGGCTGCAAGAAGATATCGCGGAGGAGATACTGATGGAAAAGTCCTTAACTAAGGACCCTCAAGCAGGTCACTATTTGGGTACTGAAATGGATGAAAAATGGTGGAAGAGGTATCGTAAGGACAAATTTTTGGCGCGAGGAAACGGGAAGTACTGGCTTGAGGAAGATTCGTTCTGTTTTCTTAGATATCTGACGAAAACCCCCCTCAAGATACGCTTTCAAGACATAGTGGACATCAAGATCGGAAAATGGCACTCGGGCAAATGGTATGTCGGATGGCCTATCGTGAAAATTCTTTGGATGAAGGAAGGAATGAGGCTTAGCTCAGGTTTCGTTGTATCAAAAGATCAAGATTTCGTGATTCGGTTCATCGATGATCTGAGGCGTAGAGCCGGCATGGATAAACAATCGGCTGACAATGTGCTTGCCGAAGCGAACGGCGGTTCCAAGGAAGCGAGCAAGAACGGCATTCAGGGCAAAGAAAGGGCAAGACATGAACGTCGATCTTGTTCCCATGAGATCTGATGATCGCGAACAAATAATTGATATATTCAATCACTATGTTGAGAACACCTTTGCTGCGTACCCTGAGCAAAAAGTCCCATATGAGTTTTTCGATATGCTCTTGAATTTGTCTCAAGGCTATCCAACAGCGACCGCGAGAGATGCTCAGGGCAACGTTATCGGTTTGCTTGAGATTAAGGATATCCTGAGGGTTATTTTTGGCGAATTGAAAGAAAAGACTATTCCGGAAGAATAAAAATATAAATATTATCTTTCCGACGATCAACTAAAATGCTCCTGGAGGGGCGTCTTACAATAAACACTTGCTTCATATCCAAGTTGATGAGACAAATTTATTGCAGCACTCACAATCCGTGAGGAAACATCCAATCAAACAATTCAT
>CAZAIS010000404.1:0-2963 GCA_964485255.1 uncultured Acidimicrobiales bacterium
GAAACCGTAAACCGCGTTTGTCGGCTGGCCCCCGGTCGTCGTCAGTGTCACCGGCAAGGCGAAAAAAGCCCGGTAGGCCAGGCTGTGTCCGTCAATGAGCAGTATCTTTCTACCCCCGCCTGTCACGCTCGACCCCCCACCCGGACGCATTGTTCTTCTTGTCATTTTCAAATGAGACTGGTTGCTTTCGCCGGGCAGCGGCTCTCGCACAGGCCGCAACCGTAGCATCCATCCACAATCGCCTTTCCCGATCGTCCCAGCCTGCGGGAAGCGAACGGGCAGATTTCCACGCAGGTGCCGCAGCCCGCACACCTCCCAGGGTCGACGACGGCCCGGTGGACCCCGCGGCGGAACGGATACCTCTCGATTCCGTAATGCTTCATCGTCAGGAGCGGCAGGCAGCCGTCCGTGCAGCAGTTGCAGATCACGAACCGGCTTCCGCCGTCTCCCGCGTCGAGGTGCGCGTAGTCGATATGGACCATGCCGCGCTCGTTACAGTCGCGGCAGATCTCGAGCGCCTCCCCGGCCGATATCTCACGGTAGTCAGAGGGGAACAACCCCGTCCATACGGGAAAGCCGGTCCTGATAACGATATCCGTCTCGAGCGGGTGCTCGCACGCTCCGTGGGCCATGCGGCAGCGGCACGGCCCCACCGCGATGCCGGACGCCGTAGAGAAGATACCTGGCAGTTCCCGGGGTGCCACGGGCGTCCCGGCGATGCCCCACCTCGCTGCCGGGTATGCGAGAGCCAGGTAGGCGACCTCGTCAATCGCGCGAAAGCGCATAAGCCCGCTGTTGAGAAGCCGGTACAGGACCTTCAGCAGAGAGACTTCGTGGCGGGCGTACCGCCTGAGCAGCCATAACCTGGCCGCGCTCTGCTCGCCGACGATCACATGTGCTAGCATCAGCCCTCCGTGGTGGTTGCGCCACTTGCTATAATATCCGATGAAAAGCCGAAGTGGCGGAATGGTAGACGCGCTGGTCTCAAAAACCAGTGGGGGTGACCCCGTGCCGGTTCGACTCCGGCCTTCGGCACCACCAGGGTGCTGCGGCATCGGCACGTTTCTTCGAGTCGGGGGAAGATGGCGGCCGCGCGAATTCTACAGGCCGGGCCCGGAACCTTCGATGTTATTGAGGCTTACTCCTTGGAACCGGTTTCAGTGGCCTCAACGGGCTTGACTGCATAGGCCGCTACCAGGCCGATGACCGGCAGAAAGAATCCTATGATGAACCACCACTGCATACTGCGCCCTTTGCCGGCGGCGACGGCGCCCGCCCAGGAACCGAATATGATAGCGAGTATGAGTGCCCCGAACATCACGTACGTCCACTGGCTGGACCAGGGAATGAGAGCCCCCGTGGCCGAAATAATGCCCATTGACAATGATTACCTCCATCCCGGTGCCGTTGACAGGTAATATCATAGCAGACGTAGCCACGCCCGGCATTTCAACCCGTGTTACCTGCGCGCATGTCCTGCCGGATCAGTTCAGCGGCGCTTCCAGCGCCGCCTCCTGCCGGTCTCCCGGCCCCCGTGCTCGCTCGCAAGCGGAGGGGGCTCGAAGGTCGCCTGCCCCGATGGCTCTCCGTACCGGCCTACGTCAACCGGTCCCGATGACGGATGCTCATCCGGTGGAGCCTCCGCGAACTTCTCGCCCGAGCGCTCCCCGTACCTGCCGATGTCCACCGGTTCCGCCGCCGGCCGATCAGGATCGTCCTCGGGAGGAAGTGAGGGAGCGTCCTCGGAGAAGCTCGAAGGATACCTGGTGGTAAACCCCTCCTCTCGTGCCGCCGACGTATACTCGGCACACTCGAAGCCAACCGTGGACATGCAGAGGTTGCAGTAATCCGCGTGGTCAGGATTCTCGGCCCCGCATGACGGGCATATGATCACCATTCCGGCGCCCGCCTCCAATTCCGGTTCTCACCAGCAATCGAAACCGCCGCGCCGCGCGCGCATCTCCCGGTCGCAACCGGTGTCATCCCCGTCGCGTTCCGCGCGGCGCGGCTTCTCCAACACTATTATTCTAATCTACCTTCAGCTTTACCTTTTGTCAGTCAGTCAGGTTTCCGTTTATGTACTCCTCGTAGCCGCCCAGGTCCAGCAGGCCGTGGCCGCTCAGGTTGAACAGGATGTTCTTCGACTCTCCGGATTCCTTGCATTTGAGGGCCTCGTCGATCGCGCACTTCAACGCGTGAGCGGTCTCCGGGGCGATTACCATTCCCTCGGTCCTGGCGAACAGCATCGCCGACTCGAACACGACCGTCTGCGGGTAGGCCACCGGCTCGATGTAACCCTGGTTGACCAGCATGGAGGCTATCGGCGCCGCCCCGTGGTAGCGCAGGCCTCCAGCGTGAATAGGAGACGGCACGAATCTGTGCCCGAGGGTGTACATCATCTCCAGGGGCGCGAGTTCGGCCTCGTCCCCGAAATCGTACTCGTACTTGCCCTTGGTAAGAGTCGGACACGATACGGGTTCGACGGCGAGGACCCTGATGTCCCTGCCCTCCAGCTTGTCTTTCATGAAAGGAAACGCCACGCCGGAGAAGTTGCTGCCCCCTCCAACGCAACCTATTACCACGTCCGGGTACTCGCCGTACTTTTCCATCTGGGCCTTAGCCTCCTGGCCGACCACCGTCTGATGCATGCAGACGTGATTCAGAACGCTCCCCAGTGAATACCTGGCGTCCGGGTCCTGCGCCGCGAGCTCCACGGCCTCGCTTATCGCGATACCGAGACTGCCCGGCGAGGCGGGGTCTTTGTTGAGAACGGCCCTGCCGGACTCGGTCATGTCCGAGGGGCTGGGGTTGACCTCCGCGCCCCAGACGTGCATCATCGATCGCCTGTACGGCTTCTGATCGTAGGAGATCCTTACCATGAAGACCTTCAAGTCGAGGTCGACGAACTTGCACCCCAGGGCGAGGGCGCTGCCCCACTGCCCCGCTCCGGTCTCCGTTGTAAG
>CAZAIS010000405.1:0-2953 GCA_964485255.1 uncultured Acidimicrobiales bacterium
GATTACCGGCGGAACCGGGTGTTACGCATCGAGGTGAGGGACGCCTTCAATCCCGCCGTTCTGGCGGGGAACATGTTGGGGTCGTTTGAGGCGTTCTCGCGGAGGCCCGCGACCGTGCGCTGGGAGGGAGACAGGCGGAACCTGCTTATCACGATCGAGGCCGACGGCGACAAGGAGAGGGTGGAGGAAGAGAGGCTCGAGCCGCGCCTGCCGGTGGTCCTTCCCGGCGATTACCGGGTCGAGAGGTGTCGAAGGTGCGGGATGCCGGTCGAGTTGACGCGGAGGTATATATTCGACCTGGACCGGGGCATCGCCACGGAGGCGCGCACGGGCCGCCGGATCGTGACGGTGATGATTGACAGCCTCAACGCAGTTTTCAAGGAGCTCGAGGATGAGTTGGGCGGCGACATGCCGCGCATGATAGCGGATCTCGAGAGCGACTACGTGGAGAAGAGCACGGCGCCGCCCCCGCTCCCGGGGAAAGAGCGCGAGCTCATGGATCTTCTATCCGATCTCAGGATCAAGGGGATGGGCAACCCGACGGAGCTGTCCTTGTCGGACGAAGAGCTGCTCGTCAGGATAGAGAACCCATTCTGCGAAGAACTGCTGGCCGGCCGCGTTCTTGGCTTTCACAGAGCGCTGCTCGGCCGGCCGGCCGGCATCAGGTGGACGCAGGACGCGGAAGGCTTCATGTTCGTGAAGGTCCTCCGGCCTTAGAGGCCAGACAGGAAGGAGACGGATGATGTCCCGAAAGAAGGAGGAAGGCGGGAAGAAGAAGCACAGGTTTCTTAAGCTTCTTCTCCTCGGGGGCGGACTCGCGGCCCTCGGCTACGTATTAGCCGTCAAGCAGAGGCCGGAGGTATGCGTGCCCGCGGGGAGTCCCGAGGAGCGGATACTGGTAAAGGACGAGGAGGGCCTGAGCGGGCTAGGCCAGATCATGCGGGGTCTCATCAGCGAGCTGGTGAAGAACCCGGGGAAGCTGCGGGTGCTGGACACGCTCAATCTGGTGCTCTCCATCGAGCCGACCGAGCAGCCTGAGACCGCAATCACCCTGACCTTCTCGGACGGCTACGTTGTGATAGAGCCGGGCGTGGTGCCCTCCCCCGACATCAAGCTGGTGACGGACTACGAGGCCCTCATGCAGATGGCCAACATTGGACAGGGGCCGGCCGCCCTGAAGTTCCTCGCATCGCCTGACGGACAGAAGATGATCCAGAAGTTTGCGACGGGCCGATGCAGGCTGGAGGGTCTTGCCTCGCACCCGGTCGCGATGATGAAATTCAGCAGGTTTCTCGCGCCGTCCTAGCACGGGACTTCTAGCGCCCGAGGCGCGGGCTTTCGAATGGAAAAAGACATGGAGAAAGTGTTCCTGTACGAGCAGGCGAATTATGACGCGGATCGCATATGCGAGCTGGCCAAGGAGATCGTCACCGGGAGCGGCGTCGAGCCCAGGGGCAAGAGCGTCCTGTTGAAGCCGAGCTTCGTTTACCCGAGCCACAGCCCCGAGACCGTGGGTGTGGTCACGCAGCCTCCCTTTGTACAGGGGGTGGCCCGCGCGCTCCGGGATCTCGGCGCCTCGCGCGTCATGGTTGGAGAGGACTCGGTGATCGGGCCTGCCCGATGCGCGTTCTACGCGATGGGCATCTACCGCTACATCCGCGGGGTGGCACAGCCCGTCTACTTCGACGAGGTGCGGCACGTAAAGGTGGATGTCGCGGACGCCGTCGTCCAGGACTCGTTCATAGTCCCGGCGGTATGGCCCGAGGTGGACCTTTTCATCAGCCTCCCCAAGATCAAGGTGAACCAGTTCGCGAACGTCACCCTTTCGGTCAAGAACAACCTGGGCTTTCTCCGCCAGGCCCATCGTGTCAAGAACCACAACGACGCCACGCTCCACGAGAAGATTGCCGACCTGTACCGCGTGAGGCCGCCCGACCTCGTACTGGCCGACAGCATCGTGGCCGGGGAAGGCCAGGGGCCGATGGTCGCAAGGCCGGTGGAGTTGGGCGTCATGATCGGCGGCGCGAACGGCGTGGCGGTGGACGCGGTGGCATGCAGGCTGATGGGCTTCGACCCGGAAGAGATAAGACACCTTCAATACCTTGCCGATGCCGGCACGGGACCGCTGGCCTCCGGCGACATCGAGGTTGTAGGCGGCCGCATAGACGATTACGCGCGCGACTTCGCCAGGCCCAGCACGATGCTAAAGGACCTGGATGAGAACCTCAGGGTGCTGGAGGGGGAGGAGAAGTGTTGCGGTTTCGGGTGTCGCGGTATGGTCAGGTGTGCCCTGGACGCCTGGCTGGAGCGGGGCACGGACCCCCTGCGGGAGATGACGATTATAATCGGGAAAGGTCACGGCTCGCTGCCGCGTGACATCCACAAGCGGCGCACGCTGGTCGTAGGCGATTGCGCATACGAGCACAGGAAGGCCGGCACCTACCTCCCGGGCTGCCCGCCGATGCCGATGGAGACTGCGTTCGCGGTGCAGAAGTTCCAGGGCTTCGTGCCCACGCCGCTTCGGATGCGCGATGTCGGCAAAGGCTACGTTGCGGGGTACGGCTGGAAGGCCGCGCGCTTCTTCAAGGGTTACAAGCAAGGGCTCGACATGGGAGAGTGATCGGTGGCCTCCAGGTTCAGATCATTGATGGGCAAAATCATGTACAGCGGCTGGATGACGAGGAAGAAGCTGGCCGAGACCGAGCGGCCCGCGCTCGTCAAGGTGCTGGCCGCCCTGGCCGCGCTCGCCGGGCTCCTGGTGATCGCCGAAGGCATCATCACCGGCTGGTTTCTGCAGCACGTGACGCCTTACCGCTGGGAAATGGATTTCCTGTACGGCCGGAACCCGTGGATAAAGTTCCCGCAGTGGCTGGCGGCGGTATGCATGATCGTGATAGGTATCGCGGGCATCTACGCGGGCGTGTTCCTCACTCGCGGAAAGCAGGCCGGGCCG
>CAZAIS010000406.1:0-2944 GCA_964485255.1 uncultured Acidimicrobiales bacterium
GCCCACGAAACCTCGCGCGTCGAAAGTCTTCCGGGAGCCGGCCTTGACGACCTGTGCCGGCGCTCGAACCGGGCCGGACGCGGTTAGAAAGGTCATCTCCACGGAAGCGTCCTTCGCCCCGGGGTTCTGCACCAGCACGTAGGTGTCGAAGCCCCACTTGGTGCTTCCCTCCGCCAGGAACCACTCCCGCGCCGGTGAATCGGTGCCGATCGAGGCATGGCCGCCGCGCCGGGCATCCCAATACATGCTGCGCTCGGCGACGATCGGCGCCGTAGCCGTCACAGTCGCGCTGACGTCTTCTTGAGGAACGTCGCCGTTGACGGCCACCGTCATGCGCGAGCCGGGGCCGATGGCGAACGGCGTCTTGGCCACAGGGCCTCTCGAGGTGTTGTAGGTTATCGTGACAGTTGCGCTCGAGGCTCCCGGGTTCTGGAGGCAGATGTACTCCTCGAAGCCGTAGCCGGTGCAACCCTCCGCCAGGTACCACTTCCTGCCCGGCGCCGTGACACCGATGGAGTTGTGCCCCTCGAGGCGGTTTCCCCAGTACATCGAGCGCTCGCAGACAACGTCCCTGTTCGAGTTGACCCTTATCGACACGTCGGTGCCCGGGGCCACGTCGCCCACGGCTATCGTGGCGCGCGAGTAGGACTTCAGGATGAACGGCCGGCCGAATGACTGTCCCTTGCCCCCTGGTGTCATGTAGACGGCCTGGACGACCGCGTCGCCGTCGGTGGGATTCTGCACGCACACGTACTCCTCGAAGCCGTAACCCGTGGTCCCTTCCGCGAAGTACCACGAGCACTTGACTTCCGGCGGGGCCACCCCCTGTTCTGCCGGGGGCGCAGCGGCGATGTGGCAGCAGGAGAACCACGAGGCCGCCGCGGCCAGAAACGCCACGACGATAACCGCCGCTCCATGGACCCTCGTCTCTTTCACGCGCACCTCCGTTGATTCAAGCGGGAAAATCCGCAAATCACCCGCGAACGGCCCCGGTTGCCGTCCGCGAGGCATCCCCGGCGGCGGCCGGCCCCGTCTCCTCGGCGCGCCGGGACAGGATAACGGTCGCTATCAGAATCAGGGCGAAGCCCGCCACCCTGACCACCGACAGCGCTATGTTGCCGGGCAGCTTCTCGTGGAGCGCGAGCATGCCCATGACGATGGGCACTATCTGGGAAAGGCTCGAGAGGATGGGCACGACGACGATTGCCATTCCCTTCTGCAACGCGGCCTGCAGGGTGATGAAGGCCGGCAGCAGCGTCGCCGCCCATGCCAGCAGGAACACGCTCGAGAACACCACCGTCACACCCTGCTCGGCCCACCTGCCCGACCAGTCCATCAGAAGCAGCTTGGCGAAGACCGCCGACGTGCCGTAGAGGATGCCCACGGTCACGCCCAGCCCGGCCGCTCTCTGGCCGGCCGGCCGGCCGCGCATCAGCAGCGGGACGATCGCGGCCAGGACAACCAGGACCCCGGTAATGATCCAGAGCGAGGCCGCGGAGTGTCGCACGTCCTCCGGCAGCCCCTCGGCCATGCTCACGGCCACCAGGGCGACCCCCAGGATGCTGAGGCCGATCGCGACGAGGTCCTTGCGCCTTGGTTTCTCCCCCAGGTTCCTGATGGCGAGCCACGCGAGGAGCGCGACCCCGGCCGCCATGATCGGCTGCACTATCGAGATGGGGGCCTGGGTTAGGGCATAAGCGTACAGCGCGCTTCCGGCTACGACGAAGCCCATGCTGGCGAGCCACGGCAGGCTGGTCAGGAAGGCGCGCAGCACCCTCCAGGAGAAGCGCAGCTTCACTTCCGGCAGGTTCACGACGGCCTTCTTCTGGGCGTACATCGCGTAGTTGAACGCGAGGGACGCCAGGACCGCGCAGGTTATCGCGACAAAAGCTCTCAATCTTTACTCGCGTGGTGTGGAGCGCACTCGAGCTCGCCACCCGGGAACGCCTCCATCTCTTCCTCGGCCTCGGCACGCTGGGACAGTATCACCGTGCCGGCGATTATCAACACGAAGGCGATTATCCTGACCACTTTCAGTATGTTCGACTCGGGAAAGGACTCGCTGAGCGCCAGCATGCCGACAAGGATGGGAACGAACTCCATCAGGCCGTTGTATATGGGTGCCACGATGATCGCCATGCCCTTCTGGAGCGCCGCCTGCAACAGGATGAACGCCGGTATGTAGCAGAGTATTGTGGCCGCCAGGAAGATGAAGAACAGCAGCCAGTGCATGCTGCTGATGTTGCCCAGGTACATCATCGTGAGGCGCTGGAAAACGGCGGCCATGCCGAAGAACAGGCCGACCGAGATGCCGAGCCCCACCGAGAGCTTGGCCTTGGTGCCGCGCATGAACAACGGGATGAGTACCGCGAGGCCTATGATTACGCCCGCGAAGATCGGTATCTCCCAGCCGTGGGTGAGCTTGTCCTTGGGCAGGCCCTCGGCAAGGCTTACCCCGATGAGCGCCACGCCCACGACGGTCATCGTCATCGCCATGTAGTCGATGCGGCGCGGCTTCTCACCAAGGTGCTTGATAGCCAGGTAGGCCAGGAGCACCACTCCCGATGCGATTATGGGCTCGATGATCGAGACCGGGGCCAGGGCCAGGGCGACAGAGTAGAGAACGAACCCGGTGACGTTGATCGTCTGAGCGAACAACCACGGCTTGTTGGTGATGAAGGCCTTGAGGGTTCCCTTCCAGTCCTTGAGGCTGACCTCGGGGAGGTCCGTTACGGCCACCTTCTGAAGGTAGATGGCCCAGTTCAGCGTCAGCGCGCCAAGGATTGCTGTGAGAATCGCGAAAAACTCTTTCATAAGGACCTCCGGTTTTCTAAGGTTCCACGTCACCCGCCCGCCGCCCGCCCGCTTCGCCGTTCGGGCGGAGCGGATCGTACGCAAAGGAAACCTCCGGCAACAACCCGACTCCCCTTCCCGAAGATTATAT
>CAZAIS010000407.1:0-2929 GCA_964485255.1 uncultured Acidimicrobiales bacterium
CTGGCCAAGGCCCGCACGTACGCCCAGGCCATCGGCCTGGATGTCCGCGACGCGCCTCCTGACGTCAACCTCGTATCTGGCGTCGTTTTCAGATGGCATTATCATCATCTCCCGTCAATAATCGGTGGGGATCGAGGCCAGCACCTTGTTCATACGGTCGACGCGCGGGGCGAGCCTCATCGCCTTGGCCATGTTGCCGCGGAGCGTCAGCTTGCGCCCCGTGAGCGCCCGCACCGCGCCAAGCTCTCCGCGGGAGATCTGCGCGAATACGTCGTAGTCCGCGATGATCTTGAATTCGGCATCGGGCGGCGCCCCTTCACCGACCTCGAAATTGCTGACCTTGCCGTCCTCGAAAGCTATGTAAAGGAACTTCTGCTTGCCGTCCGGAGTGTTCTCGTAGACGTTAGACATGGAACTCGTGACGTGGTGCATATTCTCCGGGTTCAACTCTTTTTCGAGCCGCTTGCGCGCTTCCTCGCTCCACTCGGGGCTGAGGTATGCAAGGTTCGCCATCAGCATCTCCTTTCCGCTTAGCTTCTCGTGGTCATCCGTTTTCAAGTCTATCAACCCGTGCGCCGCCTTGTATATACAACCTGAGGAAAAACCTGTTGTAAACCAGTCCCCCGATCAGACAACCCCCCGGCTGTATGCATTCCAGGTGGTGACACGTTCGCGTGCCGTGCCTGGCCGACCCCGGACTATCAAGCGCAGGTGAGGGGGGCGGGCTCCTGCTTTTCGTCGGAGAAGACCTTGCCGTCGCGGAGCGATACCACGCGCCCGGCGTATGCGGCCACCATGGGGTCGTGGGTGACTACCGCAAAGGTCTGATCCAGCTCTTCGTTGAGCTTTCTCATCAGCTCGATGACCTTGCAGGTGTTCAGCGTGTCGAGCTCCCCGGTCGGTTCATCCGCGAGCACCAGCGCCGGGCGCGTGACGAGCGCCCTGGCTATCGCGACCCTCTGCCGCTCACCGCCCGACATCTGCGAGGGCCGGTTCCCGGTCCGCTTCTCGAGGTCCACCTCCCGCAGCGCCTCCAGAGCGCGCTCGCGCCTCTGTCTCGATGGAACCCCCAGGTACCTCAGGGGCAGCTCGACGTTCTCGACCGCGTTGAGGACGGGAAGCAGGTTGAACTCCTGGAACACGAAACCTATCCTCTGCCGCCGTACCCGGGTGAGCTCCTTCGGTGTCAAGGCCGAGGTGTCCCCGCCGTCGATGTACACGTGCCCGGCGGAGGGAACGTCGAGACATCCGATGAGGTTCAGCAGCGTGGATTTGCCCGAGCCCGAAGGCCCGATGATCGCGACGAACTCGCCCCTGTCCACGAGCAGGTCTATTCCGTCCACCGCGTGAACGGCCGCCTCACCCTCTCCGTAGGTCTTTCTCAGTTCGTCGGTCCTTATCGACGGCACCGCGGTCCTCCTCTCGGGCGCGGGCGAACGGGGTGACGCGGATCCGCTCGCATCAGTCCTCCCTCAACGATTCGACGGGCTGCAGCCTGGAGGCCCTGAACGCCGGGAACACACCCGCGAGGGTCCCCAGCACCGTGGCGAAGACGATCGGGCCTACGACGACCGTCAGCGTGATGGCGAACACGGTGACCTGCCTGGAGGCGGTGGCCTCGTTGAGCAGCGCGATCGCGACGAGCCCCAGGCCCGTGCCAATGATGCCGCCCGCCAGCCCGATGAACGCCGACTCGAGCAGGTACTCGAGCAGTATCGAGCCCGTCTCGGCTCCAATGGCCTTCTTGAGCCCGATCTCGCGCGTTCTCTCCGACACGGACATCACCATGGTGTTGATTATGGACAGCCCGCCTACTACCAGCGCGATGAACGCTATGCCGAACAGGATCGCGTTGAAGATCAGGCTGAACTGGCTTATCTGCTGCTCGGCCTTCGCGGGCGTGATTACGCTCACGCCGGGCACCTGCTTCTCTATCCTCGCGCCCAGCGCCTCGGGGTCGACGCCGTCTTCCCAGGTGGTGTAAATGACGCTCGTGATCTTGCCCTTCTGGATAAACGGGTTCGCCTCCAGGAAGATGCCCAACGCGTCCTCGTAAGGCACGAAGGCGAAGTTGTCAGGCGCGGACAGGGTCGGCTGCAGGATGCCAACGACCTCGAAAGGCTCCCCCCGGAGGTCAACCGTCCCCCCCACGCGGGCGCCGAGTTTTTCCGCCAGGACCGAACCGATAACCGCCTTGCCCCTGTCCGGCTGCTCGATCAGACGCCCGCCCGACAGGGCGAGTTGCTCGAGCAGGTCGCGGGCTCCGTTCATGCCCAGTCCGATGGCAAGGTCCGGCGCGCCGAAAGAGAAGCCCTGCGATGCTTTCACGGTGACCCCTATTCCCGCCACCGCCTTCTTGACGCCGGGCACGGCCTGGACTTCCTCGACCTTCTCGAGCTCGAAGAAGTTATCGCCCCCTCCCCCGAACAGGTTGCCGCCCGATGGGACCACCGAGATCGACTTCGTGAACCAGGAGCGCGCGCCCTTGACCTGCTGGGTCAGGCGCGCGGACAGACCGCCCAGTACCGTCAGGGCGAAGATGCCCACCACGATCCCGAAGACCGTGAGGAACGTGCGGCCCTTGCGGCGCCACATGTTTCTGAAGATGTATTTCCACATTGACGTTAAGCTTTCCGCGGTTGAAGAAACGTGACAGCCGCTATAATACTACCTGAGGCGCCTCGGTCCTGCCGGAGTAGATGAACTAAGGATCGCGGGCTGGAGGGGCTCCTCCGGGGGGCACGCGTATTCAACTTCCCGGTTCTCGCGCTGCTTCTTGCGAATTTGAGCCGTACGGATGAAAATGCATCTAGTGATCCAGGCATGTTCGCGTTCAGTGGAGGAGAACAGTGGGTACTTTCCTGACTGAGACAACCGTGCGCAGGCAACTGATCGACTTCCTCGAGGATGGAGAGCGGATAGAGGCGGT
>CAZAIS010000408.1:0-2914 GCA_964485255.1 uncultured Acidimicrobiales bacterium
AAAACCAATTTTACCGAGTTCACCGGGGGCGTGTCGTTTTTCATATTGTCTTTTTGTTTACTTTCAGTTGTTCACCTGGTCAGAAGCCTAAAAAGTAAACAAGAAAAGTAAAAAGTGAACGACGCCTCACGCCTTGGGAAATGATAGTATTCAGGCGCAACTCGGGAGCGCTGATAATCTGAAGGTTCGAGCTGACATCAGACTGGAGGGACTCGTGGGGCATGATTTTCAAACAAGAATCCGCGTTCGTGGCGCGTGGGCGTTGATCCTGTTGATGACACTGCTTTCTATTTTGCTCGTTGCCGGCCCGGGCGCGGCGGCAGGCGGACGCTCGTCCGGGACGGCGGGGGTGTCCACTACAGTGATAGCCGCCCCCGACGACGGCGTTAACCCTTCCCCGACGGCGGCCGACATCGACGGCGACGGGAGGGACGAGGTCCTCTGCGGCGTCGGGAGCGCGCTCGAATGCTGGAGCTGCGACGGTTCACGCCGGTGGTCGGTGGATACCGGCGCGAGGGTTGTCTCCAGCGCGGCCTGCTGGGACGTCAACGGCTCCGGGAAGATGGAGATCTTCGTCGGCAACGGCGCTGGATGGGTGTACGGCTTCGACTGCAACGGCAGGCCGCTAACCGAGTGGGGCTGGCCCAAGGCCTCTTTCGCGGGCAGCACCGCGACCGAGAGGGGAGTGATGTCCTCGCCGGCGATTTCCGACATCGACGGTGACGGGGCGATGGAGGTCGTCGTCGGCTCGTGGAGCCATCTAATATGGGCGTGGCACTACTCGGGTGCGGTGGTAGCGGGGTTCCCGGTAGACGTGAAGGATACCATCTGGAGTTCCCCGGCCCTCGGGGACGTAAACAGGGACGGTCGGGACGAGATCGTGATCGGGGCGGATTGCACGGCGGGGCCCGGGTGGCCCTACCCGTCCGGCGGGCTCGTATTCGTGATCGACGGCGCGGGACGCAATCTCCCGGGCTGGCCCAAGTGGACGCCGCAGGTGATCTGGTCGTCCCCCGCCCTTGCCGACCTCAGGGGGACCGGATCCCTGGACATCATCGTAGGGACCGGTATTTTCTACGAAGGCGTAGACAGCAACAGGGTTTACGCCTGGGACGCCGCGGGAAACGACCTGCCAGGGTGGCCGGCCTCGACAAGCAACAAGGTGTTCTCCTCGCCCGCGGTGGGCGACGTAAACGGCGACGGCAGACTGGAGGTCGTGATAGGCGACATAAACGGCACGATCTTTATCTTCTCGAGTAACGGTAAGAACCTGGCGGCCGAAAGCCGGCCCTGCCCGCTGGGTTCAGCGGCGCTGGGCGACACGACCGGCGACGGGCGGCCGGATATCAATTACGGCCCGCGCAACGCGCCGGCGCTGGGGGACTTCGACAGGGACGGGCTGGTGGAAATCGCGACCGAGGGCGGCATCCGGAAGACGGACGCGAAGTACAACAGGGGAGCCTTCCCCTGGCCGATGTTCCGCCACGACTGCCGCCACACGGGTTGTTTCGCCGAGCCGGAACCCCTTCCGCCCGCGGCGAACTTCGAGACATATCTCGTGCTGCAGAACCCAAACGGGAAGCGGGCGAACGTAGAGATTACATACATGATGCAGAAAGGGCGTACCGCCGGGGAGACCCTGTCCTTGAAACCCAACAGCAGGACCACCGTCTCCGTCAACGATTCAGTCGGTTTCGGCCGGGACGTATCGGCGAGCATCGCGTCAGACCTGCCGATCATCTGCGAGCGGCCGATGTACTTTAACTACAGGGGCATATGCACGGGAGGCCACGACGTGGTGGGGGCAACCGCCCCGTCATCCACCTTCTACTTCGCTGAGGGCACCTGCCGGCCGGGCTTCGACCCCTACATCTGCATCCAGAACCCGGGGCGGGACGCGGTGAACGTGGACCTTACCTACATGAAAGGCGATGGCGCGACACTGCCGCAGAGGGTGACCGTTGCCGGGCATTCGCGCTCCACGGTGTCGGTGAAGGGAGTACTGGGCGAGTCTGACGATGCGGCGCACGACTTCTCCTGCAAGGTGGAGGCTGCCCACGGCGCGCGAATCGTATGCGAACGGTCGATATACTTCAATTACAGGGGCGGATGGACCGGCGGGCATGATGTGATGGGCGCGGCGGAACCGTCGTCCACCTTCTACTTCGCGGAGGGGTCCTGCCGGCCGGGTTTCGAGCCGTATCTATGCATCCAGAACCCCGGCACCGAGACCGCGCAGGTGAAGATAACCTACATGAAGGGGGACGGCTCCACAGTGATGCGGGAGCTTGCGGTCCCGGGCCGGACCAGATCGACGGTGGTGGTCAAGGACGTCCTCGGTGAGTACGACGACGCGGCGCACGACTTTTCCTGCAAGGTCGAGACCACCAACAGGACGAAGGTGGTCTGCGAACGGCCGGTGTACTTCAATTACCAGGGCTTCACGAGCCTCAACTGGACCGGCGGCCACGACGTGATGGGGGCCGTCGAGCCGGCGCTATCTTTCTACTTCGCGGAAGGGACCTGCCGCCCGGGGTTCGACCCCTACCTGTGCATACAGAACCCCTCGGGGAAGGAAGCCGCGGTAACGATCACTTACATGAAGGGAGACGGCACGACCGGCAGGCAGGCGGTCACGGTGGGCGCACAGACTCGCTCGACCGTAGCCGTCAAGGAAGTGCTCGGGGAGGGGAACGATCCCTCATACGATTTCTCCTGCCTCCTCAGGGCCTCGAGCGCGGTCGTCTGCGAGCGGCCGATGTACTTCAACTACAGGGGTGCCTGGACCGGCGGCCACGACGCCATCGGAGCCCTCCAACCATCAAAGACCTGGTACTTCGCCGAAGGCTACACCGGCCTATAGGCGTCGTTCACTTTTTACTTTTTTGGGGTCCTCACAAGAATCTGTGGGTGA
>CAZAIS010000409.1:0-2911 GCA_964485255.1 uncultured Acidimicrobiales bacterium
CGGGGAGGATTTCGACGACCTCTACGACGAGGCGGAACAGGAGCTCTACAACCTGGGCAGGAGAATGCGCCGCGAAGGGCTCACGCATATCAGAAACCCACTGCAGTCGAGCTTCAACCGCATGTCCGACGCCATGGAGAAGGGGTCCAGGATCACCGGGGTGCCCACGGGCTTCTACGACCTCGACAACCTTACCAGCGGGCTTCAACCCTCCAACCTGGTCATAGTCGGCGGCCGCACGTCGATGGGCAAGACCAGCTTCGCCCTGAACGTGGCCCACCACGCCGCCGTTCGCGAAGGCGTAGGCGTGCTGATCTTCAGCCTTGAGATGAACAAGACAGATATAGCCGAACGGTTGCTGCTCAGCGAGGCGCGCGTCGACTCGGGGAAATACCGCACCGGCGACGTCGACGAGAAAGACCTGGATCGCATCGTCCACGCCGCTGGAACGCTCAGCAACGCGCCGATATTCATCGATGACACGGGAGACGTCAAGCTCCTCGAGATGAGGTCCATCGCGCGCAAGCTGATCTCCACCGAGAAAAACGTCGGCCTCATCATTGTCGACTACATCCAGCTAATGTACAGCGAAAAGAGGACCGAGTCCCGGGCCCAGGAGGTCTCCAGGATCGCGCGTGATCTCAAGGTCATGGCCATGGACCTGGAGATACCCGTGATCGCGGTATCGCAGCTTCGCCGTCCTCCGCCGACGGTCCAGAAGAAGGACCCTAGCCTCGAGGATCTCAAGGAGTCCGGCGGCATCGAGCAGAACGCGGACCTGGTCGTTCTGATATACAGGCCCGAGGTGGACGATCCCAGGAACATGGACGTAAAGGGCGTAGCCGAGATCAACCTCGCGAAGCACCGCAACGGCCGGACCGCCAAGTTCAAGCTGTACTGGATGGGTTCTTACTCGAAGTTCGAGAACCCGGCCGAGGAAGACCTCCTGCAGGAGTGATGAACCCGCGGGGGGCGCGGGGCCGTATCAATGGTATTGTGACACGGGGGCGGCGCCGGCGGACGACCGGGGCCCGGGTGGAGTTGTCGATTGCCGGAAAGAGGCGGCGGATTGCAGGAGAGAGACAATAACGGGCACGAAGGGGCGATCGAGGCCTACCTCGGGGTCGATGTAGGGTCGGTCTCGACGAACGTGGTAGCGCTCGACGGCCGGGGCGGAGTGCTTGCCACCGAGTATCTGCGCACCACGGGCCAGCCGATAAAGGCGGTTCAGCAGGGAGTGCGGGCGGTCGGGGGCAAGCTCGACCACGGCGTGACGATCAGCGGGGCCGGGGCGACGGGAAGCGCGCGCTATCTCACCGGCGTGGTAATAGGCGCGGACCTCGTCAAGAACGAGATAACCTCGCACGCCGTGGCCGCGTCCCATATTGTCCCCGGCGTAAGGACGGTCCTCGAGATCGGGGGACAGGACTCCAAGTTGATCCTGCTCCGCGACGGGGTTGTCACCGACTTCGCGATGAACACGGTCTGCGCGGCCGGGACGGGATCGTTCCTGGACCACCAGTCGGCCAGGCTGGGGATACCCGTCGAGGACTTCGGGGACCTCGCGCTCAAGGCGAAGGAAGGCGCACAGATAGCGGGGCGCTGCGCGGTGTTCGCCGAGAGCGACATGATCCACAAGCAGCAGGTCGGCTACCCGGTGGAAGAGATCGTACTGGGCCTTTGCAGGTCCCTGGTGCGGAACTTCCTCAACAACCTCGCCAAGGGTAAGAAGCTCGAGCCCCCGATAGTATTCCAGGGCGGAGTGGCGGCCAACATCGGAATGAAGAGGGCTTTCGAGGATGCCCTGGGAGAGGAAGTCAACATCCCGCCTTACCACGACGTAATGGGCGCGATAGGCGTAGCCCTGCTCACCATGGACGAGGCGCCGTACGTCAAAGAGAGCAGCTTCCGGGGCTTCTCGCTCGCCGATTTCGAGTACTCGACCTCCTCGTTCATATGCTCGGGTTGCTCCAACAACTGCGAGGTCGTGAAGATCAAGTCGGGCCGGGAGGTGCTGGCGTGCTGGGGAGGACGGTGCGGCAAATGGGAGCTGGAGTTCGATTCGCCGGCCGCCGGCCGCGCCCGCGGGGGCTGACGTGAGAGGGCCCAGGCGTCCGGCGTTCTTCCGTCTGCTGCTGTTGATCGCTCTCGCCGCGGCGACGATCACCGCCGCCGGGTGCGCGGCGCCCGCCGCGGGTACGCCTACCCAGATAGTGAAGAAGGCCATTGACGCTCAAGGCAGGCTGAAGTCGGTCTCCGTGGACTACGAGAGTGACATCGAGCTGGAGCTCCCCGGTGGAAACAGGTCCTCGACCGTATCTTACAAGGGCTCCTACGAGAAGCCGGACCGCTGGAAGCTCACCCTGAGGACTTCGGGTGCCAAGACTGAAGTCATCATCGTAGGTGACAGGACGTGGGTCAAGCTCCCGGGCTCCGACAAGTGGACCGAAAAGACGGGAACCGCCCCGCTGACCGGCACGAACCCCGACGACGTGGTCGCCTCCAGGTACCTCAAGTCCGCCGGGGACGTACAGCTCGTGGACCGGAAAGGGGAAGCCTACCACCTGAAGCTGAACCTGGACATGCAATCCTTCTGTCGCGACTTCAAGCAATCCGGGGTCGATCCATCGATCTTCAAGGGGAAAAAGGCCCGGTTAGAGATATGGGTGCGCCGGAAAGATCTCTATATTGACAAAGCAACGATGAGTTTCGCCGGCCGGCTCGCCGATCCCCTGAACGGGACCATCAAGATGTCTACCGAAATAGACTTCTCCGACTTCAACGAACCCGTCAGCATCGAGCCCCCTCAGTGATACCCATGCCCGGCCTCCCCGCGTCTTCCGGCGAAATGGGTCCGCGGCGGCCGGCCGGGAATCAGGGGCGGTTCATGCCGAGCAGTCGCGCGAGTGGT
>CAZAIS010000410.1:0-2908 GCA_964485255.1 uncultured Acidimicrobiales bacterium
CCGGATCCTGGCCGGGGTTGTAGAGCAGGACGTAGGTGTCGAAGCGCTCCGCGGTGTAGCCCTCGGCGAAGTAGAAGTCCTTTGCCGGGACGGTGGTGCCGGGCTGGACGTGGCCCCCGTCGATGCCGGCGTAGTTGAAGTACTCGGCGCGCTCGGCGATCACGCTGCCGCAGTTGGAGGACACCCTGGTCGAGAACTCGGAGCCAGCGAGGTCGGGAAGCTCGTTGGCGTGGAGGGTTAAGCGGCCGCGGGCGGCCAGGCTGAAGGCGAAGCGCTGCGCCGGGGCGCCGTCCTGCCTGGCGAAGTCGAAGACGACGTTTGCCGGGGCCTCGGCCGGGTTCTGCACCAGGAACCAGGTGTCGAAGCCGGGGCCGGTGTAGCCCTCGGCGAAGTACCAGGTCTCAGCGGGCCCGCTCACGCCCGGGGCGTTGGAGCCCCCGGTCCTTCCCGAGGAGTCGAAGTACATCGAGCGCTCGCAGATGACCGGAAGCGTAGAGCGGCTGTGTACCGAGACGGAGACCCCGGGAAGGTACTCGTTGATCCACACCGTGTCCCGCGAGCGGGGCGGCACCCTGCGGGTGATCTTATAGCGGGCATCGACGTTCTGGGCCATCAGGTAGTGGGTAACGACGGCCTCCTGGTCGTTAGGGTTCTCGGTGAGGATGAACTCGGAGAAGCCCTCCCTGGGGTCGGGGTTGATTACCGTGAGCTCTGTGGCCTCGGGGGTGCGTGGCGCGTACCCGGGCAGCACGTCGGAGATCTTGAGGTCGGGGTCGCCCACAACCGCGTAGTCCCACCAAGGGTTCTTGCCGTCGCCCATGTTGGAACCTGCAAAGTAGGTTATGCCTCCCGGGACGTGGCGGTAAGGGTACTCGGCCCAGGTGTTGTCCGAGCGGTACGGGTCGTTTATCTCCTTGTCCATGGCGTCTTTGAGGCCGTAGCCGTAGAACATGCTGCGGATGGTGAAGCCCTCACCTCCCACGTAAGCCTGGGCGCCGTTAAAGCGGAGGAAGGTGTCCGCGTAGTTGGCGATGCGGCGGTGGGCGGTTTCTTGTGAGACACCGCTTAACGTATCACCCTGTGAGCGGCCGGCGCTGTAGCACGCGTCACAGATCCCCACAAGGCAGTTGGGCTTCAGCTTCACGTCTTCCCTGATCACGCCCCGGTGGATATAACCATCGCGGCGATAATCAGGTTCGTTGGGGATGTCAGGAAAGGTGTAATCACTGTCAAGGTACAGACCCCAGTACTCGTCCTGGTCGAAATCGGGGTTATCGGTGCCACCGCCGTGTCCGTAGTAGACGATGATGTCGGCTTCGGGCAGCAGGGGACGCACCACGCTCCAGCCGGAGCCCTCGTGCTTCGCGTTCTCCTTGTTGCAGGACCTGACGTATGTGACGTCGAGGCCCATGTCCTGGAGGAAACCGGCCATCCAACTGCCGTTTGCCAATTCGTCGTCGCCGAAAAGCGCCCCGTCGATTACAACCGCCTTCCAGCGGGAAGAAGCCCTGGTCACGGGCGCGCCAAGCCAGGCTCCAAGCGCGAGAGCCGATATCAGGATTGCCGCCAGTGCCTTTTTCATGTTCCTCCCGTCCTTTTGACTATTCTAGAGGTAAAAACGTTCATTTTCACCTTTCGGCAATGCCATTTGGGAAAGGAGTAAAAACACCTCCAGGAAAAGGAGGGCACCGGCAGGAAAAACCGGGGCCGGACGCGTAGGCCAAGGCAGCCTTAGAACTCGGTGATCTCGGTGTCGAAGACCCTGACCGGCATGGACGCATCGACATTGATGGGGTCCACCTTCAGGGTCTCCGTAACCTTGACGACGATATTCTCGTTGGGCACTCCGCCGATTTTGACTATCCAGGCAACGTACTCGACATCCCATACCAGGTGACAGCGAACCGTTGCTTTCGCCCATACCGAGGTGGGGCTGCCCTGAACGGTGGGGTGGAGCCAGACGAGGTCGGTCTTCTTCTGCTTGAGGGAGCGGTTGGTGAACTTCTTGCCCATCACGTTCCAATCGACACCGTCGATTACCACCCTTGCGGGGGCGGTCTTGGCGGTGTTGGTCTGTTCGATGACGAAGGTGTACGTGGGTTTTTTCGAGACTTTCTTGGTGATCCAGCTTGCCGGGCCGCTTACCGTCATTTTGAACTTTGGGTTTGGGGGCTTATCAGGAATCCTAGCCTCAACCTTGAGCGTCCCGTGGTCTTCCTCGCGGACGTTGCCGCGCTTGTCGATGCCGTAGACGTTGTAGAAGAAGCTGAAGCGATCCTGCAGGCGGTAGTCGGCTATAAGCTTTCCTTCTTTGTCCTTGAACTTGTTTTTGGAAATCCAGTCCTGGCAGATGCGGCCCATGTCGACCTCGAGGCTGTACGGGTCGAAACCTTTCCAGGACCCGTTGGTCTTGATAACGCCGGGGGCCAGGTACCAGTCATCCTTGTACCTCTGCTCGCCGTTCATGAACGCGTTGAGGGTGCTGGGCGACACGGGGTTGTGCTTGAGCTCCTCGCCCCAGATGTTGATGTAGTTGTCCCAACCTATGAAGTTGCCGCCGCGAGCGGCGGTATCCCAGTCGACCGCGCCGCCGGGGGGGTTCCAGGGGCAGTTGTTCCTCCAGATGTCGTGGCGGCTGCGTCGCGCCCAAAGATCGCCTTGAACGACGGTGGCCGGGGGAGGGTCGTCGTTTCTTACCGTCCAGGCGAGGGGTGCCTTTTTCGGAGTGACTTCGAGTCCCCGAGCGGAACGACGAAGAAGGCACCCCGAGCCCCCTTCGGGTCGGCAATGCATCCGGGAATTCCATTCTTCAGCGGGACCCGGAACGAGCACTCACTCAGCCTTCTTCACGCCGGCGAGGGGTGCCTTTTTCGGAGTGACTTCGAGTCCCCGAGCGGAACGACGAAGA
>CAZAIS010000411.1:0-2892 GCA_964485255.1 uncultured Acidimicrobiales bacterium
GCCAGCTCACCTTCCACGACGAGGCGCGTGAGATAATCCTTCAGGGGCCTGAGCCACGGACCCGGACCGCGGCCGAACATCTTCATGAGCTCGTAGCCGTCGAGCGGGGATGTCGCGCGGTGAATCTCCTCCGCGGACTCGAGTCCCTTGACGCGTGAGGCGAGGTCGTCGATCAGCTCAAGGAAACCGGGCGCCTTGTCCAGGTTACCCGCTTTCACGTCCGCCCTCGCGAGCGCGAGGACACTTTCCAGGGGGACGATCACCTCGTTGTTCCCGGCGAGGGTGCAGTCTCGCACGAGGCGACGGAACGCGGCGTCGCTCAAGTCCCGCTCGTAGTGTATGGGCCTCATGTGGCGGCGGACCATGAAGGCGGTGGCACTCACGTCCCTGTTCCCGTAGCGGAGCCTTCGCATCGCGCCACGCGTCAGTTCGACCCCCACCTTGTCGTGCTCGGGGAACATCACCTTGGGGGACGTCACCCTTGCCGGCGGTTTTCCGACGTCATGGAAAAGGGCCGAGCGGCGGAGAAGCGGATCCGGTGGAAGGTACTTCATGGTCAGGAGAGTATGCTCGAGCACGTCAGCCCTGTGGTAAGCGGGAGGCTGTTCGACGTCGCGCATCGCGGCGATCTCGGGGGCCACGTGATCCATGAGGCCGGTCTCCACCAGCAGCCTTATCCCGGTGTCGGGGTTTGGGGAAACAATGATCTTCTCCAGCTCGTCCCGGCGGCGCTCCCACGAGATGCCGTCAAGCATCCCGGCCTGAGCCCGGACCACCTCGAGCAGTCCGCCCTCGACGCGGAAGCCGAGCTGCGCGGCGAAACGCACCGCGCGCATCATGCGAAGGGGGTCCTCGGCCATGCGGGGCCCCGCCGGACCGGGCGTTCTGATGAGTTCCTTCTCGAGGTCGGCGGCCCCACCGAACGGGTCGATAAGCCCGCCGATGGAGGGGACCACCCGGACGGCCATGGCGTTGATGGTGAAATCGCGTCGCGCGAGGTCCTCGTCGATTGTCTCGATGTGGTTTACCTCGGGGTGACGCGAGCCCGCGGCGTAGACGTCAGAGCGGAACGTAGTGACCTCGAAGACGTGGTCACCGGATGTCACGCAGACGGTCCCGAACCTCTCCCCGACATCAAAGACCGGCCCCAGGCCCCCGAGCGCCTCCTTGACGCGGGCGGGAGGCAGGTCGGTCGCGAAGTCCATGTCGGTGCCCCCCGTGCCCCGGAGCCGGTCGCGCACCCATCCCCCTACGATGAACAGCTCGCCGCCCGCCGACTCGATGCGCGACGCCAGAGGTTCCATGGCCTCCGGTATCTCGATGCTTCCACTGCTTTTCCCGGACATGCCTCAATAATAGCTCAAGTCCCGGGGATCAGGTCTTTTCACTCGAGTCTCCGGTGAGGGGACCGGAAAGGCCCGCGGTTCGCGTTCAACCGCTTCGGCTTTAAAGCGTCCGGCGCACAGTCTCACCGAGCGCCGGCTTCCAGCGGCCATGAGGTCATCGCATGGAGGCCCCGTGGTTGTCCGCATGGGCAACCCCGTTCGACGCGATGCGTAAACCTGATCCGAGTCCTTCGTGCCTGAGGAGGAATTAACCCGGTCGGTATTTCCCGTCAGTCGAACTGGTAGCGATCGATAATGTCGTTCTGAATCGAGCGGCCCAGGTCGGTGAAGTAGGCGCTGTAGCCGGCCACCTTCACGACGAGGTCGCGGTAGCCGTCGGGGTCGGCCTGCGCCGCCCGCAGCGTCTCGTCGGAGACCACGTTGGGTTGGACGTGCATTCCGCCGAGCTCGAAGTAAGTCGCGAGCAGGGATGCCATCTTGCCGGCGCCCTCGTCGCTCTCTATATATGAAGGGTGGATCTTGACGTTCAGCGACACGCCGCCGCTGAGCTGAGCGTGGTCGATCGCCGCGGCGGACTTCATGAATGCCGTCAGGCCGCCGCCCCTGCCTATACGGTTGGAGGGAGAGATGCCGTTCGATATCGGCTCGCCCCTTCTCCTGCCGTCGGGGGTGGCGCCGGTATAAAACCCGTCGAGCACGTGGTTGCCGTAGGAGTACATCCCGGCCCTGAACCGCCCGCCCCTGACGTTGGTGTGCTTCTCAGCCGCCCGAGCGAACATCCGGACCACGTCGCGGGCGAGCGCGTCGGCATCGAGGTCGTCCGTGCCGTACTTGGGGGCAAGGTTGGCGAGACGCCGGCGCAGGTCCCCCGATCCCTCGAAGTTGGAGAGGCACGCGGTTACGAGTTCCGAGAGGCTCAACTCCCGACGCACGTAGACGAACTCCTTTATGGCGAGCAGTGAGTCCACGCAAGTGGCGAGTCCTCTGCCTATGATGGAAGTGAAGTCGTATTTCGCGCCGCCGCGCGTCATGTCGGTTGCGCTCTCGATGCACCCCTCGATCATCGACGATATGTAAGGTGAGGGCAGGAACTCCTCGTAAGCCCTGTCCTTGCCCTCCAACGCGGTCGCCAGCACCTCGATGCTGTGCTCGAGTTGCCGGCGGAAGGCGGCCATGAACTCCTCGAACGTCTGGAACGAGTCCGCGTCCCCGGTCCTTATGCTGCGCTTCTGCCCGAATATCGGCACGGGCACGCTTCCGTCGGTCATGGTCATGTGGACGATCAGGGGGAGCACGATCTCGTGGCCCCCCGGGCACGGGAAGCAGTTGCCTCCGGCGCTGGTCTCGATGCACCCCACCACGTTGTAGTCGCGCGCGTCGGCCGGTTCGACGCCGTTGCGCACGAGCGCGGGCACTATCACTTCGTCGTTGAAGAACGCGTGCCCGCTCGTTGTCCTGAAAACCTCCACACCTCGACGGAGGTACTCGGGGGGCGACCCGGAGTGAACCCGCAGCGAGAGCTGGTTGATCGCGCCCCGCATCCTCT
>CAZAIS010000412.1:0-2884 GCA_964485255.1 uncultured Acidimicrobiales bacterium
AAGCGATACGCTGGTGATTCCGAGGCTAAAGAAGAGGATGAATAGCCATGGGCGGTAACGGACACAGGTACAAGGTCGTTCTCGGCTACGGCACGTGTGGAATCGCCGCCGGGGCCACCGCGGTCAAGGACGCCCTGGAGCAGGCGGTCGAGGCCGGGGACTACGACGTGGACCTCGACATCGCGGGGTGCATGGGGCTCTGCTTCAAGGAGCCCGTGGTCGAGGTGTTCGACAGCGAGGGAGGCTCCGTCGTCTACGGCGACATGACTCCCAAGAAAGTCCCGCAACTGCTCGAGGAACATGTGCTCAACGGACGCGTAATCGAGGACTGGGTCGTAAAGGACAGCGGCGATCCGTCCGCCCACGAGGGTGATTTTCTCGCGAACCAGCACCGCATTGTCCTGCGCAACTGCGGAAAGATAAACCCCGAGAGCATCGAGGAGTACGAAGAGACCGGGGGTTACGCGGCCGCCCGCGAAGCGCTCACCTCGATGACGCCGGACGACGTAATCAAAGAAGTCTCTGACTCCGGCATAAGGGGCAGGGGCGGCGCCGGATTCCCCACGGGGACCAAGTGGGGCTTCGCGAAAAAGTCGCCGGGCGACGAGAAGTACCTTATCTGCAACGCTGACGAGGGTGACCCCGGCGCCTTCATGGACCGCAGCGTGCTCGAGGGGGACACCCACTCTGTGATCGAGGGCATGATCCTCGCCGGGTACGCGATCGGCGCCCGCCACGGGCTCATCTACTGCCGCGCCGAGTACCCCCTGGCGCTGAAGCGCCTGGACATCGCTATCGTGCAATGCCACGAGAAAGGCTACCTGGGCGAGAGCATCTTCGGCACGGACTGGAGCTTCGACATCAAGGTCAAGAAGGGGGCCGGCGCGTTCGTGTGCGGGGAGGAAACCGCCATGATGGCCTCGATCGAGGGACAGCGCGGTATGCCTCGTCCCCGCCCGCCATTCCCGGCCAACTCCGGCCTGTGGGGAAAGCCAACCAACATCAACAACGTGGAAACGCTGGCCGCGATTCCGTGGATCATCGCGAACGGCGGCGCGAAGTACGCCGAGGTCGGCACGGAGAAGAGTAAGGGGACCAAGGTTTTCTGCCTCGCGGGAAAGGTCCGCCGCACCGGCCTTGCCGAAGTCCCGATGGGTTACACGCTGAGGCAGGTCATATTCGACGTGGGCGGGGGTATCGCGGGGGGAAGGGAATTCAAGGCCGTGCAGATGGGCGGCCCTTCCGGCGGGTGCCTGCCGGCCGAGAAGCTCGATACCCAGGTCGATTACGACCAGATCACGGCGGCGGGGGCCATCATCGGGTCCGGCGGGATGATCGTCGCGGACAACCGCACCTGCATGGTCGATCTCGCCCGGTACTTTCTTTCCTTCACCCAGGACGAGTCCTGCGGAAAGTGCACTCCCTGCCGCATCGGCACCAAGCGGATGCTCGAGATCCTCGAGCGCATCTGCGAGGGGAGAGGCAAGCCGAACGACATCGAGAGACTCGAGAACCTGGCGGCCGACATCAAGGCGGCCAGCCTCTGCGCTCTCGGCGGGACAGCGCCGAACCCGGTTCTTACCACCCTGCGCTACTTCAAGAACGAATACGAGGATCACATCTTCAACCACAAGTGCACCGCGGGGGTTTGCCCGGCGCTCATCACGCTCTCCATCGACCCCGAGACATGCACCGGCTGCGGGGCGTGCGTCAAGGTATGCCCGACCGACGCGATTTCGGGTGAGAAGAAACAGCCCCACGTTATAGACGCCGACGCCTGCATCAGGTGCAAGATGTGCCTGTCACGGTGTCCCTCCGAGTCCATTATCGCGAAGTGAGATGACGCAAAATGGCCATTTCTGAACGAACCGAGGTCCCGGTGGAACAGATAACGGTACGGATCGACGGGGAGCGGATAACCGGCCCCGCGGGTTCCACGATACTCGACATGGCCAAGGCGGCAGGCATATACATCCCGACCCTGTGCCACGACCCCCGCCTGACCCCCTACGGGGCCTGCAGGCTGTGCCTGGTCGAGGTGGAGGGCGCCCGGGGTCTCCTTCCCTCCTGTTGCGCGGAGGCGACCGACGGCATGGTCGTCAACACCAAGACCGAGCAGCTCGAGCGCATCCGCAAGACGCTCATCGAGCTTCTCATCTCCGACCACCCGCTGGAGTGCCAGGGGTGCTCCAAGTCCGGCCGCTGCGAGCTGCAGAAGCTCGCCAACCGCTACGGGGTAACCGGGAGCCCCTTCGAGGGCGAGGAGCACACCTACCCGATCCTCGAGGAGAACCCGTTCATCGTGCGCGACTACAACAAGTGCGTGATGTGCGGGCGCTGCATCCGGATATGCCGCGAGGTCCAGGGCGTCGGTGTCTACGACTTCGTGAACCGCGGCTTCAAGGCGGTCCCCGGCACCCCCTACTCCAGGGACATGCAGGAGACGCCCTGCGAGTTCTGCGGCCAGTGCATCTCGACCTGCCCGACGGGAGCCCTCAAGGCGAGGCCCTACGAGGCCGAAGGCAGGGTCCCGGCGCGCGACATGCTGCGCAACGCCTGCGCCTACTTCAAGATGGACGAGGAAGACATGATGGAGGCGCTGGGCCTGAAGAGCTGGGTGACCAGGACCACCTGCGCCTACTGCGGGTGCGGCTGCCAGATCGACCTCCACGTCATCGACAACAAGGTGGTGGAGGTGACCGCCCCCCTGGAGGTCGGGTCCAACCAGGGCAACCTCTGCGTGAAGGGACGCTTCGGCTACGAGTTCATAGGCAGCCCCGACCGCCTCACAAGGCCCCTCATCCGGAAGGACGGCGAACTCGTCGAGGCGGAGTGGGACGAGGCCCTCGACCTTGTGGCCGGGAAGCTCGGCGGGATCAGGGAC
>CAZAIS010000413.1:0-2884 GCA_964485255.1 uncultured Acidimicrobiales bacterium
GCAGCCGCCCGGTGAGGATGCGGCCCTGGTGCCCGGCGAAATCGACGAGATCGACAGAAAGCTGGAGAGCGTGACCGGCAAGTACTCGGTCAAGCTGATCGCCGCGAGGAACGCGATTCACGACCGCCTCGATTCCATGGACGCGGTTCCCAAGTTCGCCCAGACGGACCAGGTATTCATCATCAGCGGGTGGCTCCCCGAGGTGGACGTTGACCCGATGGAGAAAGCCCTCGACGCGAAGTTCGGAAACAAGGTCGTCCTGACCGTAGTCGACGTCCGCGAGGAGCACGACGAAGAGGAGACTCCCGTAGCGCTTCGAAACAACCCGTTCACCAGGTACTTCGAGATCCTCTACATGCTCTCCAAGTACCCGAGGTACGGCACCGTGGACCCGACCATAGTGTTCGCGTTCTTCTTCCCGATCCTGTTCGGCCTGATGGTGGGCGACATGGGGTACGGGCTCATCATCATGGTCACGGGCTGGATAGTGCACAGGAAGTTCGTCAATAAGCCCCTGATAAACATGGGCGGTTTCGTGATGACGATAAGCGGGGCGTGGACAATCATATTCGGCGCGATTTACCTGGAGTTCTTCGGTGACTGGATATACAGGTGGCTTGGCCTCCTCGACGAGGAAGGGCACCTTGTGAAATACCTCGCCGGGTCCGAGCACTCGGTATTCAAGTACCCGCTGGACCGCATCGAAGGGTTCACTTTCATGTTCGCCGTATGCCTGATCATCGGCTGGATCCACATGGGGATAGGCCTGATAATCGGCATGATCAACGGCCGCAGGGAGCACAACTACAAGCACGTCATGGAGAAGGGCGGCCTGTTCCTCGTCCTGACCGGTGTCCTGATGATCGTCGCCAAGTTCGGGCTGGGCTGGTGGCCGAGCTGGTTGTTGATGATCGGTATCTTTCTGGCAATCGGGGGCATAGTCCTGGGGGGCATCGGCGCCGGGATGGGCGGGGCCATAGAGGCCATCGTTGGCGCGGGCAACCTGTTCTCTTATGCCCGACTGATCGCGATCGGCCTCGCGTCCGTCATCATGGCGAACGTCGCAAACGAGCTGTTTCTCGAGCAGGCCAAGAGCGGAGTGGTCGGAGTGATCATAGGGTTGATAGTGTTAATCCTGCTGCAGGCGCTGAACATCGTAATAGGCGTCTTCAGCCCCTCGATTCACTCGTTGCGTCTGCACCTCGTGGAGAGCTTCGGCAAGTTCTTCGAACCTGCCAGGATCAGATATGAACCGTTCAAGAAAACTGGGGGTGAAGAGTAGTGGAAGTTGGCATAAAAGTAGGTCTGATAGCAATAGGCGCGGCTCTCGCGATAGGGCTGACAGCAATAGCGACCGGCCTCGCCCAGTCTCGGATCGGTGCCGCCATGGCGGGTGCGATAGCCGAGAGACCGGAGCTGGTGGGAAGCGCGATTATCCTGGTCGCCATTCCGGAGACCATGGTCATCCTGGGTTTTGTCGTCGCCTTCCTAATCACGGGCCTCAAGAGCACGGTCAAGTAGGCAGAGCTCCCAAGGAAGTGAAAAGGATTGGCGCTAGAAGATATCCTCAGGGCTCTTGAGGAGAAAGCGGACACCCGCATAGAGGTGATAGAGAACGAAACCGGTCAGCGGGTGCAAGAGATCCTGTCAGAGGTGGAGAAAGAGGCCGCCCGCACCAGGCGGACGCGTCTCAAGAAGGTCGAGGACCAGATCAGGAGCGAGGCCACCGGCATAGTATACTCGGCCTCGCTGAAGGCCAAGAACCTGCTAATCAAGGCGCAGGAGGAGACCGTCGAGGAGGCCTTCAGGATCGCGGAGGGAAAACTCGCGGACCTTCACAAGGGTGATGACTATTCGCGGGTGCTGGAGGTGCTGCTCGATGAGTGCCTGGAGTACTTCCCGGAAGGCGATATCCTCGTGCAGGTCCGGGAATCGGACAGGAGCATGGTCGAGAAGCTGCTGTCGGATCGGAACAGGTCCCACCGTGTGTCTGAGACCCCGCTTGACGCGTCAGGGGGGCTGGTCGTAAGCAGTCCGGACGGCCAGGTCGTCGTCTCGAATACGTTCGAGTCGCGCCTCGCCAGGGCCAAGGACCACCTGAGGCTCGAGATCTCGCAAGCTCTCTTCGAAGCTCATACATAAACCGAATATCTCTGCGGGGTAATGCTGTGGCCAACGTCGACCTCTCCGATTACGGGTTTGTCAACGCGCGTGTGCGCGGCATGCGGTCGTACCTCATCACCCGGGACTTTTTCCTCCGCCTGGTCGAGACCGATACCTTCGAGGCGATGCACTCCATGCTCGACCAGACCGTGTACCGGCGCGAGCTCAACGAGGCTATCCTGCTGAACCCGGAGAGGCCCGACTACGACCAGGCCTTATCCCTCAACCAGATAGGGGCCTTCAGGAAGATCCTGGATTCGACGGGAGGCGAGGCGCACCAGCTCTGCACGATACTGATGTCCCGCTACGACGTGCAGAACATCAAGACCGTGCTGCGGGGCAAGAAGGGCAACGCGACCCCCGGCGAGGCGCTGGCGCTGATGGTCCCGGTGGGCACCGTGAAGATGGACGCGCTGGAGCAGATGGCGCAGGCCCGCGAGGTGCGCGACGCCATCAACATTCTCGTCGGACAGCAGAGCAAGTACGGGCAGGCGCTCGCCTCGGCCTACGCCGCGTACCAGAGGAAGGACCGGGACCTGGCCGTCCTGGAGCTCGCGCTGGACAAGTTCAACTACTCGGACGCCATGCAGCAGCTCCGGGGAAAGAGCCGGGACGTCGAGATGGTGAAGCAGATAACCACCGCCGAGATCGACATGCGCAACATCTCGACGCTGGTAAGGATCAGGGGCCTCAAGCTGGACGACGACGAGGTCGAGGTCGC
>CAZAIS010000414.1:0-2880 GCA_964485255.1 uncultured Acidimicrobiales bacterium
TCCCCGAACGACCCGCGGCCGTGGGTCCGCTCGGAAAACCTGGACATGATGCTGGAGTACGAGGGACACCTCCTTGCGGCGCTGCGCGGGCGGGGCATCGAAGCCGTACGGGGCGGTGAAGGAATGCGGCGGGAGGACCAGGTGGCATGGAGCTCGGCGCTCGTGCGGGAACACGTCGCGCGCATCGCCGGGGCCGGATGTGCCGCGCTCATCGTTAACCAGGGCTCCTGGACGTTCCCGCTCGATTCGGTTGACGCCGTGAAGCTCTTCGCCGAGCTGACGGGCCAGGTCCCGAGGGTGGTCATTTGGTGCTACAAGGATACCCGTGTGCCGGGGCTGGTAGCGGGAATGGCCGCGGGTGGTGGTCTCAAGCGCCTCGGGATCCCGTACACGACCTGCTACGGGCGGATAGACAGCGACCCCGCGGCCGCCGACAGGCTCGCAGAAGCCCTGGAGTTCCTGCGCGAGAGGTGGGAGGCGTCCCCGGCCGTGAGTGGGGCGCTTCAGCGGCTCGCGTTTCAAAAATACCTCGCGCTCGGAGGGATGAGCCTCAAGATGCCGACGACGACGGCTGACGTGGACCAGTGGCAGAAGCTGTTCAAGGTCTCCTACGAGGCGCTGGACCAATCGGTCCTGGCGGACCGCGGGGTGAGCATGGTCTCATGGAGCGGCGAGCCCGGCGCCGGCGAGTACGTCATCGAAGACCCGCGAGTGGAAGAGGCGGTCACATTCCTGGTGGACGGGGGCAACGGTGCTTTCGACTTCACCGGCGAGCCCACGACGAGCCTCGAGAAGTTCATCCTGCAGATCTCTTTCTACTATGCCGCCCTCGACATTGCCGCCGAGTACGGCGTCACTTTCATGGGCATCAAGTGCCAGGACGAGCTCTCCGCGAAATACTGCACGGCCTGCCCGGCCGCGGCGTTCCTGAACAACGACGTAGGCCCGGACGGGCGGCCCAAGGAGATCGTGCCGGTGGCCTGCGAGAACGACATGGACTCCGCGCTGACGCAGCTCCTGCTGTACCTGCTCTCCGGGAAGCCGTCCGGCTTCGGTGACTTCCGCGACGTGGAGAACGGTGTGCTGGCGATCGTGAACTGCGGGCAGCACCCTTATTTTTTCTTCGGGACCCCCGACGAGCCGGGAATAGCCAAGCTGGGCAGGGCGGAGTACCCGGGCCAGGAAGTCTTCTACGCCGCCGGCGGGTGCGCCGTACGCGGGCGCACCCCGGGAGGACAGACCGTCACTATCGCGCGCCTGGGCAGGCAGAACCTGCGCTATCAACTGGTGGCCACGGTGATGGAGACGGTCGATGTCGAACCCTCGGAGCACGAACTCTACTCGCGCTCGTGGCCGATCATGCGCGGGCGGGTGCCGATCGGCGACGATGCGCTGATCGAGGCATGGCCATGCAACCACCTGGCGTTCGCGTTCGGGGACTGGACGGCGGCCCTGGCGGAGCTCGCTCACCGGCTGGATATCGGGTTCCGGGTATTCGACCGCCGGGGCCGGGAGCACTTCAAGCCTGAGTGAACCTGGACGGCGATCGAGGAACGCACCGGCAGGTGCGATCCTTATCTTTCGAACATGGGCGTCCTCTCGCCCGAGCGCCTGCGTTTCGGTGATACGGAGGCAAGCGACGCGCAATTCGTGAGCCCCCTGCAGTGGGCGCCGGGCTTCCTGATGGGCGCGAGCACCTTCAGGGACAACCTGACTCTCACGGTGGGTTTCGCGGACGCGCGGCTTAACGCGCCCGTGGTGGAGCGATTCCTCGACCTCGCGGGGCGCGACCTCCTGGTGTCATGATCGTAGTAGGATATTATTCACGGTTATTTCGGACAGGGGGGTCGTGATGGCTGATTCGATCATCATAATCGGCGGTGGGATTACGGGGCTCGCGGCAGGATGCTACGCGCGCATGAACGGCTACACAGCCCGAATCTTCGAGATGCACGACAAGCCCGGCGGCGTATGCACCGCGTGGGACCGCAAAGGGTACACCTTCGACGGTTGCATTCACTGGCTGGTCGGCACGAAGGACGGATCGAGCTTCAACCAGGCCTGGAGGGAGCTGGGGGCTTTGCCGGGCCCCAGGATCGTGGACCACGACGAGTTCGTTCACATCGAGGACGCCTCCGGCAGGAAGCTGGTCTTATACACGGACCCGGACCGGCTCGAGCGGCACATGAAGGAGCTGTCGCCCGCCGACGGCCCGTGGATCGACGAGCTCATTGACGCGGTAAGAAAGCTCCAGAGGATGGAGACCCCGCTCGACTTGCCGGGGAGCCGGGAAGAGGCCGTGAAGCTCCTGAGGAACCTGCCCGATCTCGTCCGCGCGCTGCTCGTCCTGCGCGGGATGGGCAGGCTTACGGCCTTGGAGTACGCGGACCGCTTCGCGGACCCGCTTCTCAGGGAGGCGTTCGGGCGGTTGCTGAGCCTGCCCGACATGCCCGCCTACGCCCTGCCGATGACGATGGCGTGGTTGAGCGCCAGGGACGCCGGATACCCCGAGGGTGGGTCACTGGAGTTCTCGAGGTCGATCGAGCGCCGGTACCTGGACCTCGGCGGCGAGGTGAGCTACAAGAGCGCCGTCCGGAGGATCCTGGTCGAAGACGACCGCGCGGTCGGGGTACTGCTCGAGGACGGCACGGAGCACCGCGCCGACGTCGTGATCTCGGCTGCCGACGGGCACGCCACGATCTTCGGGATGCTGGAGGGCAGGTACTTGAGCGCCCAGGTCCTTAGGGCTTACTCGGAGTGGCCGCTCTGGGACCCCCTGGTGCAGGTCTCGATAGGTGTTTCGATGGACCTTTCGGAGAGCCCGCACAGTGTGTCGATTCCGCTGGAGAAGCCGATCGACGTGGGGGGCAGGAGCGAGGG
>CAZAIS010000415.1:0-2874 GCA_964485255.1 uncultured Acidimicrobiales bacterium
CTGAACGCGATGGTCCTGTCAACCCTGCGGGACGTGGACGCGGTAGTCTTCGTCCTCGATGGTGCGCAGACGATTGGCAGCGGTGACGTATTCATCGCCGGAGAGCTGGAGAAAGTCGATACCCCGGTCGTGGGGGTGGTCAACAAGATCGACCTGCTCGACCGCGCGAAGGTTATGTCGCAGCTTGACGTGGCGCGGCACCTGTACGGGTTCTCGGAGGTCGTGCCCATCTCTTCGAAGCTCGGCACCGGGGTCGATATCCTCACCGGGCTGCTGAAGGCCTTCCTGCCGCCCGGGCCGCAGTACTTCCCGGAGGACATGGTAACCGATCAACCCGAGCGTACACTTGTAGCGGAGTTGATCAGGGAGAAAGCCCTGGACCTCACGCGCGATGAAGTCCCCCACAGTGTCGCCGTGCTCATAGAGGAGATAAGGCCGCGCGAGGGTCGGGACGACCTCCTGGATATCGAGGCCGTGCTCTACGTGGAAAGGGAATCCCAGAAGGGAATCCTGGTGGGCAAGAGCGGCAGGATGATCAAGGAAATCGGCTCCAGGGCCCGCCAGGAGATAGAGCCGCTGGTGGGCGGCAGCGTGTTTCTCGACCTGCGCGTCAAAGTTGAGAAGAACTGGTCCAAGAACCCGGAGTTCATCAAGAGGCTCGACTACTCCTGAGGCCCAGCCGAACGGACGCCGCCTCACGTGGCGGCGCACGGCGCTCCTTCCGCGCAAAGTCCGCTTCCTACCCCGCGTACCATTAGTATTACAATTTAGCCATGGACGAACGAAACAGGGTGATACTCGAGACGGTCCGGGACATGCTGGGTCGCGGCGATCTCGAGCAGGCGGTCACTACCATAGGCAACCTTCACGCGGCTGACGGGGCGGAGATCCTGTCGCGCCTGGACATCGATGACGAGGTGGAGATCCTCGTGAGCCTGGAGCCCTCCTTCGCGGCGCGCGCGCTCTTCGAGATGGACGAGCCTCATCAGGTGGACCTGGCCGCGCGCCTGAGGACCGGCGAGCTTCATGAGCTGCTACGGCGCATGCCAGTAGACGAGGCCGTGGACCTGCTGGGCGACATACCCGCGCCACAGAGGGCGCGCCTGCTGAAGCTGTTCGAGAGAGAGGACGCCGTCGAGCTGGAGGAGCTCCTCGCCTACAGGGACGATACCGCGGGCGGCCTGATGACCACCGACTTCATCGCCGTATCACCCGACGCTACCGTCGACGAGACGATCGAGAGGTTGCGGCGCGTGGCTCCCGAGATAGAGACGATCTACTACGTGTACGCGGTCTCCGAGGAAGGGCTCATAGAGGGGGTGCTTTCCCTAAGGGAGCTAATCGTATCACCCGGCCACCGACGCGTAGGGGACATGATCGAAGGGGACGTGATCCGGGTAGGACCGCAACAGGACCAGGAGGAAGTGGCCGAGACGATCAGCAAGTACGACCTGCTCGCGGTGCCGGTGGTGGACGACAGGGGAAAGTTGCTCGGAATCGTGACCGTCGACGATGTCATGGACGTGTTCGAGGACGAGGCCGAGGAGGACCTCATGAAGTTCGCGGGCGCGACCGGGCTCGAGGAGGAGAGGCCCGGTGGGCTCTTCTCGAACCTGGGAAGAAGAATCCCCTGGTTCGTGGCGGCCGTGCTGGTCGAGATGCTCGTTGCCGGAGGTCTGCTCAAGCTGTACTCGCCCAGGTTTACCCGGTTCATTGTGCTCGTCTTCTTCATTCCCCTGCTTGTCACGATGGGCGGGAACATCGCCGTGCAATCGTCCACGATCATCGGAAGGTGGCTGACCGGCGCCCCGCCGAAGCGGGCGACGGTACGGGCCATCGCCGGCGAAATGGTATGGGGAGTAATGGTGGGGCTTCTGACCGGAGGTGTCGTGGCGGGTATCGCCTTCATATTCAAGCAACCCGCCTCGGTGGGCATGACCCTCGGGCTATCACTTGCGCTCACGGTAATAGCGGCGGCGATGGTGGGATGCGCCTTCCCGGTCACGCTCAAGGCGCTGCGGAGGGATCCCGGCGCCGTGGCCGGTCCGATCCTGGGGACGACGATGGACGTGCTGAGCCTGGCCATATACCTGGTTATCGGCACTCTCTTGATATAGCGTTCGGCCTACAGTGTTAAAGCACGGGAGGTAGTAACATGCCGCGGGATACCGGCAGCAACGGCAATGTCGGCGCGGGAGGGATCGACGCCGGTTCGCTTGACGTCGACGGGCTGCTGCGGCTGATCGATTACACGCTCCTCAAGCCGGAGTGCACGATCGAGCAGTACTCGGCTTTCCTGGGAAAGGCACGCCGCTACGGGTTCAGAAACGTTTTCGTGCCCCCTTGCTACGCGCCGCTGGCCGAGGGTATGCTCGGCGCCACGAACGTGGGAATCGGGGTGCCGATATCGTTCCCGTTCGGGTACGCAACGCCCGAGATCAAAGTCGCGGAAGCGATGACCGGCCTCGATGAAGGTGCCAGGGAGCTGGACGTAGTCATGAACGTGTCCGCGGCGGTCTCTGGTGAGTGGGAGATAGTCGAGGAGGATCTCGAGGCGGTTGTTTCCGCCGTCAGGTCCTGGGAGCGGACCACGATGAAAGGGCCGATCGTAGTCAAGGTGATCCTGGAGACGCCCTACCTGAACGATGATGAGAAGGTGGAAGCCTGCAGACGCGCGATGGCGGCCGGTATGGACTTTGTCAAGACCGCGACCGGCCTGGGTCCGGGCGGGGCGACGGTGGAGGACGTGCGCCTGATGCGGTCCGTGGTGGGGGACGAGCTGGGGGTCAAAGCCGCGGGTGGCATACGAACCTGGAGCGACGCCCGGGCCATGATAGAGGCGGGAGCCAGCAGGATCGGCACGAGCGCGGGTCC
>CAZAIS010000416.1:0-2860 GCA_964485255.1 uncultured Acidimicrobiales bacterium
GTCCGCCAGGGTCACGGTTATCCCCGTTGCGCCCGCGATGACCGCGTTGCTGGTGATGATATGGCCGTCGGCCTTGTAGATGATGCCCGAGCCCGGGCTCCGCCCTCCGGGGTTTGTCACGGAGACGTTGACGACCGAAGGGATGACGTCACTCGCGGTCGCGGCGATGTCGGTCGGATCGACGGGGGCCGCGACCTCGACTGACCTGCTCCGGTCACCCTCCCCCGACTTCCTCAGCTCGCCCCGCACCAGGTCGTAGGGGTTGACCCCGAATATCGCCGGCAGGGCGAGAAGTACCACCAGCGCGGTCAGGAGCGAGGCCGCGACGGCCGCGAGGACGATCCCGCCCCACCCTCCGGAAAACCCGCTCCCCCCGGACGCCGAGGACGCGTTCGTCCCGGGCGGCCCTCCTCCGGGGGTTACCTTGATCGACTGCGGCAGCCTCTCGTTCCACGGCCTTTCGCTTACCGGCCTGTCCGGCTCCATCCATGGACCGTTCGTCCCGGCGTCTTCAATCTCACCGGCGGGCCGCCCAACGGCCGCCTGACCCGCGACGGCATCCCGATCGGCTGAACGCCCCTCGGCCGAACGCGTCACGGGGGCCTCCCTCTGTGCCGCCTCCTTCTCGGCCGCCAGTCTCCCGGTATCCTTCAGGTCGCCTCCATCCCTCCGGCCGGGGCGTCTCCTGCCCCCGGGTCTCGAAGGGGGTCCCCCGGGATCAACCGGCCCGCGCGGTCCTTCCGGCCCCGTTTGCTCGTCCATCGTATCCAGTGCCTCCCGGCTATCTAACGCTCCGCGCGCCCGCTCGCGCTACGTATCCCCGCTCCAGCCACCTGTACCCGCTCGTGCTCCGTGCCCCGCTCGCGCGGCCTCTCCGTCACGCCCTCACTCGTTTGTTCTACTTGATTCTTCCAGTGAAGGTCGTTCCCTGCGAACGCAGCGGTCGCGATACAGGCGTCCTGCACCAGTGCTATCGGCGTGTTAATCTATTTACTGCATAAAATCCAACGGTTCCGCCGGGCACCCGCGCGGCGCGGGCGATACGAGGAGGTCATCGAATGACAGGGTCCGAACGCCCTACCATCAGCGAAAAGGCCAATTCCGCCAGGGCCCGCATCGACGAGTGGGTGCGCCTGCGGCGCGCCGCCGAGAAGCTCAACATGGCGGAGCCCGGGAGCAAGCGCGCCGCAGCCCTCCAGAAGACGGTCGAGGAGCAGTTCGCGAGGATCGAGCCCTTCGAAAAGTTCTGGGTGTTCCCGGGCGCCGATATCTTGGCGAAGCTCAAGAGCGACTTCCAGCGACACGAGTACGACCTGTTCGCCTCCGACCTGCGCCTGGTGGAGCGCAACATCAGCGAGCGCGGCGACAGGGCGAGCCTCATGGGCACACTCGGCGAGCTGGCGCAGGCCGGCCCCGAGCTCCTCGACACGGAGGGCCTTCATTACTTCACCGTGATGCTCGTGGATACCATACCCCCCGAGGAGGCCGAAGCACTCCGGCAGTCACTCCGGGTCATCCAGTTGGAGAGCAAGGACTTCATGTACCAGATCCTCTTCATCGACAACTTCAACGACGCGGTGGTCGCCGCCCTGTTCAACCCCGAGATCCAGGCCTGCCTGGTGGGGATCGATATCCCCTTCGGGAAGCGGCTCGACGAGTACCCGGAGCTCGACACCTTCAAGAGCTCCGTGGAGGGCGAGCTCGATAAGCTGGGCGAAATGCCCAGCGGGCTGCTGCTCTCCCACATCCTGCACTACCTGCGGCCCCATATGGACTACTACCTGCTCACTGACGAGTCGATTTCCGAGTCACTGGGGGACACCTACAAGCTGTTCAACAGGGTCTTCTACAACATGGACGTCCCCACCGAGATACACATGACGATACTCGACGGGGTCCGCAAGCGCTTCGCGACGCCTTTCTTTGACGCCCTCAAGGTGAACGCGGCGACGCCCATCGGGAACTTCCACGCGCTGCCGATCGCCCGGGGGAACTCGATCTTCAACTCGAAGTGGATCCGGGACATGGCCGACTTCTACGGGCCCCACATCTTCATGGCTGAGACCTCCTCCACGACGGGCGGCCTGGACTCGCTTCTCGCTCCCACCGGGACCATCAAGGAGGCCCAGGACAAGGCCGCGAAGACATGGGGGTCCGAGCACACCTACTTCGCTACCAACGGGACCTCCACGTCGAACAAGGTCGTGGTGCAGGCCCTCTGCAAGCCCGGCGACATCGTTCTCATCGACAGGAACTGCCACAAGTCGCACCACTACGGGATGGTGCTGTGCGGTGCCTACCCGCTCTACCTGGACGCCTACCCGCTTGAGCCTTACTCCATCTACGGAGCGGTGCCCCTTCGCACCATCAAGGAGCGGCTTCTCGAGCTGAAGAAGCTCGGCCGGCTGGACAAGGTGCGGATGCTCCTGCTCACCAATTGCACGTTCGACGGCATCGTCTACAACCCGCAACGGGTCATGGAGGAGGTTCTGGCCATCAAGCCGGACATCTGTTTCCTCTGGGACGAGGCATGGTACGCCTTCGCCAGCTTCGTTCCGCATACGCGCTCCAGGACCGCCATGTTCTCGGCGAAGGAGCTCGCGGGCCGCTACGCGGGTGACCAGTACCGGGAGGAGTACGAGGCCTATCGCGAGCGCATGAGCGAGCTTGACCCGGACGACGACGCGACGTGGCTGGACAACCGGCTCATGCCTGACCCCGATCAGGTGCGAGTGAGGGTGTACGCGACGCAATCCACGCACAAGTCCCTCTCGGCGCTGCGTCAGGGTTCCATGATCCACGTTTATGACCAGGACTTCGCCCGGCAGACGGCCGGGGTTTTCGACGAGGCTTTCATGGC
>CAZAIS010000417.1:0-2849 GCA_964485255.1 uncultured Acidimicrobiales bacterium
GCCGCGGCTAAAGGCCATCGTCCGGGCCGGCATCGGGGTGGACAACATCGACGTGGAAGCCGCCACCAAGAGGGGCGTGATGGTGGCGAACGTGCCGGAGAGCAATATAATCTCGGCCGCGGAGCATACCATGGCCATGCTGCTGGCCACGGCCCGCAATATACCCGCCGCGAACGCATCGCTTTCCTGCGGTGAATGGAAGCGCTCCGCTTACCAGGGCGTCGAGCTGTACGGAAAGACGCTCGGGATCATAGGCGTGGGGCGCATCGGCGCGCTTGTCGCCGAAAGGGCCTCCGCCTTCGGAATGAAGCTGATCGGCCACGACCCATTTATTTCCAGCCAGAAGGCCAAGTCACTCGGCATCGATATGAGGACGGCCGTCGAGGACGTGCTCTCGGAGGCGGACTTCATCACCCTGCACGTGCCCAGGAACAAGGACACGTTCCACCTTCTGGGCGCGAGGGAATTGGAGATGGTCAAGAAGACCGCTCGTATCGTCAACGTATCGCGAGGCGGCGTCGTGGACGAGGAGGAGCTGGCGCGGGCCATCAGGGACGGCAAGGTCGCCGGGGCGGCGATAGACGTCTTCGAGTGCGAGCCTCCCGAGCGGGACAACCCACTCTGCGGAATGCCCGAGGTAGTGGTCACCCCCCACCTGGGGGCGAGCACTCAGGAGGCGCAGTTCAAGGCCGGAGTGGCGATAGCCGACCAGGTGATAGCGGCCTTGCAGGGTGGTTTCGTCAGTGGCGCCGTCAACATAGCGATGCCCCAGCGGGAGGTCGTTGAGACGCTGCGGCCGTTCATGCCGTTATGCGAGAAGCTGGGCCGCCTGTTCGTGAACTTCACCCGGGGAGCCATCGGCGAGATCGAGTTCGAGGTGCTGGGCGACATAAGCGAGTACGAGACTTCGCTGTTGACGGTTGCTTTTCTCAAGGGTTTCTTCGAGACCATCTCGATGGACGCCGTGACTTACGTGAACGCGCCGATCATGGCGATCGAGCGGGGGATAACGATAAAGGAGACCAAGAGCAGGACCTCCAGGGATTACGTCAATCTAATCCGGGTCACCGCCCGGGAAGGCGATAACGTGGTCACCGCGGGCGCCACACTTATCGGGGTCAACCAGGAGATGTTCGTGAACGTAAGGGATTTCGAGATAGAGATAGCCCCCAGCAAGTACATGGCTTTCGTCACCTACCAGGACAGGCCGGGCATGATCGGAAAGGTCGGAAGCGTGCTGGGCGATCGCGACGTCAACATCAGCGGCCTGCAGGTCGGCCGTAAGGCGATCGGGGGAATCGCCGGGATGGGCCTGAACCTGGATATGCCGCTCACTGAGGAGATCGTCACCGAGCTCGAGTCCCAGGACGGCGTGGAGACCGCAGAATTTCTGGTCCTATAGGAGGCACGAGTATCATGGACAACCGGGTGTTCATTTTCGATACGACGCTTCGAGACGGCGAGCAGTCCCCGGGCATAGGCCTGGGCGTCCGCGAGAAGCTGGAGATAGCCGAGCAGCTCCAGCGCCTGGGCGTCGACGTGATAGAGGCCGGGTTCCCGGCGACCAGCCCCGGTGATTTCGAGGCGGTCGAGCACATCGCCTCACGCATCGATTCCTCGGTCGTTTGTGCCCTCGCGCGAGCCCGCGAGGACGACATAGACAGGGCGTGGGAAGCCGTCAAGGGTGCCGCGCGACCGCGCATACACACCTTCGTGAGCACGTCCGACATACACTTGAAGCACCAGTTGCACAAGACCAGGGACCAGGTCCTCGAGATGGCCCGTGAAGCGGTGAAGCACGCGAGGTCTTACTGCCCGGACGTGGAGTTCTCGCCGATGGACGCCACACGGAGCGACCCCCGGTTCCTGTACGGGGTACTCGAAGCCGCCATCGGGGAAGGCGCCGGCGTCCTGAACATCCCCGATACCGTGGGGTACGCGATTCCCAAAGAATTCGCGGACCTCATCAGGGGTATCCTGGAGAACGTGCGCGGCATCGAAGAGGTTGTGATAAGCGTCCACTGCCACAACGACCTGGGCCTGTCGGTAGCTAATTCGCTCGCGGCCTGCGAGGCCGGGGCCAGGCAGGTCGAGTGCGCGGTCAACGGCCTGGGTGAGCGCGCGGGAAACGCCAGCCTGGAGGAGATCGTGATGACCCTCAGGGTACGGAACGACCTCCTGGGGCTCAAGACCGGCATCGACTCGAGGGAGATAAGCAGGACCAGCAGGCTCGTGAGCCTGCTTACGGGATACCCCGTGCAGCCCAACAAGGCCATCGTTGGAAGGAACGCTTTCGCCCACGAGTCCGGCATCCACCAGGACGGCGTTCTCAAGGAGCGCGAGACTTACGAGATCATGGACGCGGCGAGCGTGGGGCTCATCGAGAGCGACATAGTGCTGGGCAAGCACTCTGGCCGGCACGCCCTCAAGGACCAGTTGGAGCGGCTGGGGTACTACCTGGGGGAGGAGGAGCTCAACATGGCCTTTTCCAGGTTCAAGGAGCTGGCTGACAAGAAGAGCTCGCTTTCCGGTGAAGACATCGAGGCGATCGCCCTGGAGTACATCAGGACCGAAGGGCAGGAGTGGAAGCTGACGGCCTACGAGGTCCACAGCGGAGGGAAGCAGGCGCCCCCGAGTGCCACCATCACGATCGAGCGCGAGGGCGAGAGGATAACCGAGCGGGCGATCGGGGACGGGATGGTGGACGCGGTTTGCAAGGCCATACGGGAAGCGTTGGGGATAGACGCCAAGCTCTTCGCGTTCACCGTCGAGGCGATTACCGAGGGGCTGGACGCCCTGGGTGACGTTACCGTGCATGCCCTGCGCGGCATAGACCTGGATGTCGCCAG
>CAZAIS010000418.1:0-2836 GCA_964485255.1 uncultured Acidimicrobiales bacterium
TGATCGACATGCAACCATTCCAAGATGGCTATCTGGGTGCTACGCATGATGAAATGCAGGCGACTTTTGGAAACGGGAAGGCCGCTATGGAGCTTTCCGGCCAGTGGGCTCCCTCAGTACAGAAAGCGAACAGCGCTGATCTGGAAGGCGTCAAGAACCTCGGAATGTTCAATTTCCCTGCTGTCGAGGGCGGTGCGGGGGATATTACGGATGTGATTGGTGGTGGAAATGGATTTGCGATTGGGAAGGATGCTGAACCGGAAGCTATCGACTTCGTTAAATACCTGACCAGCCAGCAGAATCAGACTATCATCGCAGCATCAGGATCAGGTATCCCTGTTGTAAAAGGTGCGGAGAGCGGTCTGACTGATCCAAATTTGTTGCTTGTACAGCAAAGCTTTGCACAGGCGAAATATTTCCAGCTTTACTATGATCAAATTTTGCCTTCTGCGATGGGTGGCATCATTAATGATGCAGTCCAAAAACTATTTGCTGGAACGGCAACGCCCGAAGAGGTGGCAGCTGAAATTGAGGCTGGCGCCCAAGATTTGATTAAATAATTTCAAAACAGGATCAAGACAGGTGCGCGAGGGTTGGTAAGAAAACAAGAACGCACCTGTCTTTGAAAAATGATTTGGATCAATATCCGAGAATAAATAATTGATTATTTTCGTTTCATAAATCGAAGAGGGATATCGAGAAATCTCTTGGATCATTTTATGTGAAGAAATAAGGATGTTCAAAAGATGCAATTATCTCAATTCATTCATGATAAACACCATGTTCAAAAAGGGGGCAAGAAAGACCGGCGATTTCAAAATCGCTTGGTCATTATCTTGTTTTTGCTGCCAGCGTTGGTTCTCTTTCTTCTCTTTGTGATCTATCCAATTTTCCGATCGGTTTATTACAGCATGTATGATTGGAAAGGTTTTGGACCAGCGGTCGATTATGTTGGCTTGGGTAATTATAAGAAGATATTCGGCGATGAAGTATTTATAAAATCAATAAAAAACGTTTTGCTCATTATTATCCTGTCTTTAGGGTTGCAGTTGCCCATGGCATTGATCTTGGCAGTCCTGGTGGGGCGTGATCTGCCCGGACGATCCTTTTTTCGGACGGTTTTTTTCCTGCCTTATGTGCTTTCCGAAGTCAATACGGGAATTATGTGGATGCTGCTTTACAATGCTGATCCGGAACGGGGATTCTTCAATGCCATTTTGGTATCGCTTGGTTTGCAGCCGGTTGCTTGGCTGGCAGATATGAATGTTGTGATCTATGCGGTGTTTATCACGCTGACCTGGAAATATTTTGGTTTCCACATGCTTCTGTATCTTACGGGCCTTCAAAATATACCAAGAGAGATTGAGGAAGCTGCACGTATTGATGGAGCTAACGCATTCCAAAATTTCTTTCATATTACCCTGCCTCTTCTAGGAAGCACCATTAAGACCTCTATTTATATGTCTGTATTGGGATCGATCCAACAATTTGTTTTGATCTGGATAATGACGAGGGGAGGGCCGGTCAACGCAAGCGAAACCATGGCGACGTATATGTACCGCTTTGGCTTTGTTCGGTTTCAGCTTGGTTATGGGGCGGCCGTCGCCATCATCATGTTCCTTATTTGTATGATTTTTTCATTGTTCTATCAAGCGCTCACACGCAAGCCGGATTACCTGAGCGGATTATAGAAAGGAATGCTTACGTGGGTAAATATATTGCTCTTCCAAGGTGGATGAGGAAAACCCCTCAACGATTGGTTGTTTATATTTTCCTTATTCTTGCTTCGATCATGATCTTTATCCCCATTGTGATATTGCTTTTTGGCAGTGTGAAAACAACGGGTCAAATGTATTCGCATCCCTATTCCATTCCCAATCCTCCTTATTGGGGCAATCTCGTTCAAATATTGAGAACGCCCTCGTTTTGGAACATGTTAAAGAATTCTTTGATTGTAATGGTGGCAACGACCATTGGAACGGTTTGCGTTTGTTCATTGGTCGCTTTTGTTTTTGCCCGGTTACAGTTTCGAGGGAAAAATTTTTTCTCCAATCTGTTTACGGTTGGTTTGATGTTCCCCATTAATGTGGCAATTTTGCCTGTGTATTTTGTGTTGAGGCAAATAGAACAGATAGGGATTCCTATGATTGATACGCTATGGGGTGTCATTCTTGTACAGATCGCTTTTCAATTGTCCGGGAATATTATGATCTTGAAGGGTTTTTTCACTGCTGTACCCTCTGAGCTTCAAGACGCAGCATACATGGATGGATGTTCAAATTTTGATTTCTTCTGGCGCATCATGCTGCCGTTGGTGAAACCATCGTTAACGGCGGTTGGTTCCTTGGTCATGATAGCCAGCTGGAATGATTTACTGGTCCCGCTTGTCATTTTGAATAGCAATCACTTATGGACTTTACCTTTAGGTACGATGCAATTTCAAGGTCAATACGGGCAGGACTTAGCATTGATTTCGGCCTTTGTTGCATTATCTGCCATTCCTACGATCGTTTTCTATTTTTTTGCTGAGAAGCAAATCATTTCGGGTTTGACAGCCGGTGCCGTGAAAGGATAGATAAGGAGAACCATGCCTTTTATAAAGTCAAAAATTGGATTTTCACTTTGTCTGCTGTGAGAGGCATGCAATGGTTCTCGATTCTGTGAATAGTGAAAGAACTTCAGCGCAGAATCACAGGAGGAGATTTATAAAAAAGAGGTGCACTTATGGAAATGAAAGATAAGCTACAACAGCAATCATATCTTGATACATCGTTGTCATTTACTGATCGAATAAACGAACTGATGAAATTATTGACCCTTGATGAAAAAATTGGAC
>CAZAIS010000419.1:0-2826 GCA_964485255.1 uncultured Acidimicrobiales bacterium
CGAGGTCATAGATACCGCGCGGAGGCTGGAGGGCATGGTGAGGCACGCGTCCGTGCACGCCGCGGGGGTAGTCATCGCGGCGGACGCCATCGAGACTTACGCGCCTCTCTCCATCCAGCAGAAGAGCGGCGAGAGCTCGACCATGGTTACGACCCAGTACGACATGTACGACGTCGAGAAGCTCGGCCTTCTCAAGGTCGACATGCTGGGGCTTAAAACACAGAGCCTGCTCGAGCTCGCCGTCAACCAGATCCGCCGCCGGCATGGCATCGACCTGGACATCGACAAGCTGCCGATGGACGATCGGGAGACCTTCAGGCTGATCAGGGAGGCGCGAACGGTCGGCACCTTCCAGCTCGCGAGCCCCGGCATGAGGGCGTTGATGCAGGACATGCAGCCAAGCCGCTTCGAGGACATAATCGCCCTGATCGCCCTGTTCCGCCCCGGGCCCCTGGGGCAGAACATGCACAAGGCGTTCGTCGACCAGAAGCACGGGCGCCGCGAGGTGAGCTACCCGCACCCGTGCCTGGAGGAGATACTCAGGGAGACTTACGGCGTCATCGTTTACCAGGAGCAGGCGATGCAGGTCGCGCGCACGATGGCGGATTACACGGGGCTGGAGGCGGACGAGCTACGCAAGGCCATAGGGAAGAAGCAATCAGAGGTAATGTTCCGCCACCGAGAGAAGTTCATCGAGGGCGCCAAGCTCAAGGGCATCGACGAATCAACGGCGACACGGGTCTTCGACCTCATAGAGACCTTTGGCGGTTACGGATTCAACAAGTCTCACAGCACCGCCTACGCGCTGGTAAGTTACCAGACCGCCTACCTCAAGGCGCACTATCCGTCGGAGTACATGTCCGCGCTGATGACGATTTACATGGATAACCAGGACCGCCTTGTCGAGTACATCAACGAGTGCAGGAGGATGGGCCTCGAGGTTATGCCCCCGGACATCAACGCCAGCGACGCGGACTTCACTCCCGGGGAGAGTCACGTGTTATTCGGGCTGTCGGCGGTCAGGAACGTCGGCGCGGCGGTGGTCGAGCAGATAATCCTTGCCCGTGACGAAGGAGGGCCGTTCAAGAGCTTCCAGGAGTTCTGCGACCGGGTCCCCGCGGGCGCGTTGAACAAGAAAACGCTGGAGTCTCTCATAAAGGCGGGAGCGTTCGATTCGATCGAGCCCGACAGGAGCAGGCTGCTCTCGACGTACGATTACGCGGTGTCGGCGGCCCAGAGGCGGCGAAAGGAGCGCGAGGAAGGGCAGTTCAGCCTGTTCGATGACGGTGACGGCCCGGGTGAGGAGATCGACACGGGGGCACCCCGGGAAGCAGTGGAGATACCGAGGCGGCAGCTCCTTGCGTTCGAGAAGGAGATGCTGGCGGTTTACGTTAGCGGCCACCCGCTGTCCGACTGGAGGGAAGTGGTCGAGGCTCATTCCGACATCGAGATAGCCCAGATAACACCCGACATGGACAAAGCGGTGGTCTCGGTCGCGGGCATGATCGACAGGCTCGAGCGGCGATACAACAAGGCGGGAAAGCCCTGGGCCACTTTCATGCTGGAGGACTTCTCCGGCTCGATCGAAACTCTGGTCTTCAGCAATAAGTACGAGAAGTACCTGGACCTGCTGTCGGACGACGCGATACTGATCGTAAAGGGAAGGCTCGACCTCCGGGAGACCGCGCGCAAGCTGCTGACCGACGAGGTCAGGCCCCTGCCGAGGGGCTCGATGAAGCCCGAGTGCCTGGTGCTTTCCCTGGAGGCCAGCAAGTTTACAGAGGACATGGTGGGGCGGATCAAGGAGATACTAGTCGAGCACGCCGGGGAGATCCCTGTGCAGCTTCGCCTGAAGGACAACGGGGAGGAGGCTCAACTGGTTCGTCTGGGAGAACTCTATTCCGTCGACACCGGTGGAGACCTCACCACACGCCTGAAAACCCTTCTCGGCGAGGCCTCGGTCACCCTCAGGTATCCGCCCATGTAATGCCCTCGGCGTAACGCTTCTTTCTGCTTTCCTGAAACTCCCGGACTCGTGCCGTCGGCCCTTGCGACTGGCGTGCGCTGCCGGCGTGGATGGAGCATCCCGCGCGGGCAGGAAAGAACGGGACTTGAAGAGAGGACGCTACTGTCGAAAGGACTTGAAAAGAGGCCTGACCCCCGAGATTCAAGCGTCAGGGTAGTGGGCGACGGTGTTGACGTCGGGATCGGCATAGCACTCGGGGCAGAATGCAACGATCTTGGCCCCGTCGCACCCGAAGCCGTAGTCCTCGAGTTTTACGCACTGGTTGCAAAGAGGTATTCCACAGCCCAGGCAGAGCACAACGGCCTCTGCCTCTCCGCAGAAATGACAGTCTGTTCCTTCTTCGATCATTCCGATGGCCGCCTCGTATGAACTCCGTTGCACCGTTAAGTTATACTTCGATAGTGATCAGGGGGAGCCTTTGGCAGTAGTCAATACTCACAGAATAGAGGACCCGGCACAAGGAGAGGCCCTGGCCGGTAAGCTGCGCGAGCGCGACAGGGCGCCAGAAGACGTCGTCGCGAGCGTCCGGCGCATAATTGAGGACGTACGCCTGCGGGGTGACGCAGCGGTCCTGGAGCTGGCCGAGCGCTACGACGGACTGAAGTCGGACGCGTCTTCCCTGGAGATCCATCCCTCGCGGATGCGCCAGGCGCTGGCGGAACTCGACGAAAGCACCCGCCGAGCCCTTCAGAAGGCGGCCTCGAGGATAGAGAGGTTCGCGGAAAAGGGCCTGCCCGTGGACTGGACGCTCGAGCAGGCGGGCGGCGTGACCGTTGGCCAGGTACGGCGGCCGGTTGACA
>CAZAIS010000420.1:0-2818 GCA_964485255.1 uncultured Acidimicrobiales bacterium
CCATGCTGACGAACTGTATCTTGGCCCGCATCTCGCCCGCGGTGCCCAGCATCGTCTGAATGCGGTTCTCCATCTCGGAGGTGTCGAAGCCCTCCTCGGGGGCGATCTTCACGATGAGGTCATCCAGCGAGTAGGGATCGTCCGGGTCCTTCTTGGTGAAGACGATCTGGTACTCCTTGACGCCCGGCGTCTTCGCCAGCCCGTCGCGCAGTATCTCCGGGTTGATGAGCGTTCCCTTGAGCTTCACCAGCTCCGCGGTCCTGGTCGCGTACGTGCTCCCCACCGCGACCACCGACCTTTCGCCGTTGCGCCCGCAGTGCGGGCAGGTCTCGTGGGTAAGCGCGCCGAGGTCACCTATCACGTAGCGAAGCAGCACCGTGCCACGCCTGTTCAGGTGCGTGATGCAGAACAACCCCCGCTCGCCGTCCGGCAGCCGCTTCCCGGTCTCTTCGTCCACCACCTCGAAGAAGTAGAGGTTCGGCGCGGGGTTGTGGCAGCCGCTGAAGTCCGTGCACTCCACCATCGCCCCCTGCATCTCGGTAAACCCGTAGGAGTTGCTGATGAACGGGTCCTCGGCCCCCATGTTCTCGAGGCGCCTCTTCATGTCCTCGCGCATCGCCTGCGGGCAAGCCTCCCCCAGCGCCTGGATGTGCTTGGTAGCGGAGAAATCCCTCCCCTCGGCCTCCGCCTTCATGATGAGCCGGCGCATGAAGCTGGCGATCCCCAGCCAGACCTCCATCTTTCCGTTCTCGATGCAGTCGATCGCGTAGTCCATGGACCTGTGGACCTGGAACTCCGGGTGCGGCATGCCCGTGCACCCGAACATGCTCAAGCTGCCGATCCCCCACGTACAGATATCGCGCGCCCTGAAGTAACCGATATGCGGTACGGGTCCCACCGGGAACAGGTTGATGACCCTGGAGTAGGGCGGGAAGCCGCCGACCTTGATGCCCCTGAAGATCATCTGCCAGATGCTGTACGAGTCGTGGATGGTGTTCCAGAACGGCGTCGGCACCCCGGTCGTCGAGCCGGTCGTGTACGTCACCTCGAATACCCAGTCGTAAAGGCTCTGCTCCGCCGGCTTGAGCTTGAAGGACTCAGGGTTCGCCATGTAGTCCTTCTTGTAGGTAAGCGGTATCTTCTCCAGGTCGTCGATCCCGGTGATGTCGCCCGGCTCGATGCCTCTCTCCTTGAAGAGCGCCTTGTAGTAATCGTGCCCCTCCCACACCCATTCCATCTGTCGCTTGAACATCTCGTTCTGCATCTCGTGAATCCTGTCGGCCGACCAGAACATGGGATCGTCCACGTCGTCGCGGTACAAGGGGATGCTCTCGATGTACCGCCTGGTGTTCTCCGGGGTCACCGGCGCCTTCTCGATGCTCCCGTCGGCCTGCTTGATGTACAGTACGCTCATTCGGATCCCTCCCCTGACGCGGCGGCCTTTGCTCGCCGGTACCATGCCGAACGGTTCTGCGGCGCGACGGGCGTCCCGCCGCGAGGAACCGCGCGAATCATCCAGGCAATAGTCTATACGTTACGCGCCGGGGGCCGTTAATGGTAAATCAAGCTCCTCGCAAATACCTGGATACTGGTGCAGAACCCCGGCGACTCCACCGCCGAGGTTCAGCTCCACTACCAGACCCCCGAGGGTGAGGTAGAGGGGCCGAAGATGACTCTCGCGCCTCACACCGGGGAGACGCGCAACGTGGCCGGGGTCGTCCCCAACCGGCTCAGCGTATCCACCAGGGTTGTATCCGACAGCCCGGTTATCGCCGAACGCGCCGTGTACTGGAACTCCGTTGCCGGCGTCTACCGCAGGGCCGCCCACGACTCCACGGGGTACGAACCCTGGAGTGCCGGCACTGTCGGGCGCGGCCGGCCTGGTGAAGCGACGGGGGCCTGCGCCAATCCTGGTGCCCTAATTCGTCTTCGGGTCGGCCGGCGGCGGCTCAGGTGGCGGCCCCGGGGGTTCTTCTCCCATGGCGGGCGCGGGAGGCTCCGGCGCGGGAGGAACCTTTGGAGCTTCCGGGACCGTGGGCTCTCTCGAGACCTCCGTGCTCGCGGTAGCGTCCGCGCGGGCGGCGCCAACCCCTTCCGGGTCACGGGGTCCCTGCGACTCGAGAATACCCATTACCTGGGCCGCGAGTCCCTCGATGGTGCCGCCGCCGCCCATCAAAAGGATGTTGGGCACGAACTTCTGGCCGCTCTTGGAGAGCGCGTCGACCGCGTTGACGAGCGCGGTCGGGTTCTGCCCGAGAGCGAGCACCTGCGCCTGGTAAGCCTTGGCCCGCGCCATTCCGACGGCCTCGACCTCGGCGCCCCGCGCCTTTCCCGTCTCCCGGATGAAGGTGGCTTCGCCGTCGGCCTCCGCCTTGCGGGCATTGGCGTCGTTCTGCTTAATCGAGACACCGACCTTCGACTGCGCGAGCTGCGCCTGCATGTTCGCGGTCCCACGGGCCTGCTCGGTATCGATTCGCTGCACCTGGGCGTCCTTCTGCTTCTGGTACGTCTCGATCTCCTGCCGGGCGATCTCCCTCTCGGTCAGCACCCGCACCATGTCCGGCGGGAACACCACGTCCTGGATGTAAACACCCCTGGTCTCCACCTGGTAGGCGTCCAGCTTCTCGCGGATGTGATCGAAGGCCTGCTCCTGGACCTCCTGGCGCGTCTCGATGAACTGGACCGCCTGCATGCTCTGGAGCTTGTCCCTGAAGTGGTTTCCGACCGCCGCCTGCAGGACCTCGTTGACCAGGTTCTGCATAGTCCCGACCATCGATATCACCTTGGGAGCCTTGGTGTCGGGCACGTGTATCTGCAC
>CAZAIS010000421.1:0-2818 GCA_964485255.1 uncultured Acidimicrobiales bacterium
GGACGCTTTCAGGCTTTCCGGCCCGGAGGAGCTCTTGGACGCGGGCATAGAGGAGTACCTAGACGGCGGCTGGGTCTGCGCCGTCGAGTGGGCGCGGCGCGTCGAGGGCGCCCTCCCGCAAAGCTCGCTCGAGGTTGGAATGAGCTTCGGGAATGCCGACAACGACCGCCTGCTCGAGCTGGTCACCACGGGCGAATGGAACGGGAGGGCCGACCGTATCGCGTCGGAGCTGATGCGCTGTGTGTGAAGCCGGACCCGGGATCGTGCTCGCGTGGGACACCTGCACGGAACAAGGCGTGGTAGCGGTCTGTGACGGTACACGGGTGCTTGCCGGCTCTCGTTTCGAGACTCTCAAAGGACACGCCGGCTGGCTGATGCCTCTCCTGGATTCGGCGGTCAGGGCCGCCGGGAAGACCCCGGGCGACGTCAGTGTGGTGGCCGCGGGTACGGGCCCCGGGGGCTACACGGGGGTCAAGGTCGGTGTCAGCACGGCCAAGGCGGTGGCGATAGCCCTGGGAGTCGGGCTCATCGGGGTCCCGGCGCTGGACCTGCTGGCCGCTCACGCGCCCGCCGACGGGCGCCCGGTGCTGGCGTGCTTGGATGCCAGGCAGGGCCTCGTTTACGCGGCCTGCTACTCGTGTGGTGGAGTGCGCCACAAGCGCCTCACGGAGTATGTATGCGTGCGCCCGGAGGAAGCCGGAGGCATGGCCGCGGGCCTGGGCTTGGACGATGTCGTGGCAATCGGACACGTCCCCGGCCCGGCGGTGGACGCCGCGCTGGAGGCGGGAGCGCGTCTATCGAAGCCCGAAGCTCTCGCGTCAGGCTTTCCCTCGGGCGGAGTCCTCGCCGCGATGGCGGACGAGATGCTGCGAAGAGGAGAAGCAAAGGACGCGGCGTTGGTCAACCCCATATATCTCAAGAAACCCGTCTGAGCGAGAGGTTGCCCATGGCGATGTTCGGGACCTGCCTCATACGCGAGATGCGCCTCGATGACATCGACCGCGTGGTCGAGCTGGAGAAGCTCATATTCGATAGTCCATGGAGCGGTGACCTATTCCGGTTCGAGGTCGGCGAACCGGAGAGGACCGTCTACCTGGTGGCCGAGCGTGACGGTGAACTGCTCGCGTACATGGGTTCGCAATTGTACGACCAGGAGGTACACGTCACCAACATGGCGGTAAGGGAGTGCTCACGTCGCGAGGGGCTGGCTACGGCGATGCTCCTGGAGTGCGTCCGCCTCGGGATAAAGAGGGGCGCGCGCTGGATGACGCTCGAGGTGAGGCGCGGCAACGAGGCCGCCAGGCGCTTCTACGCCGGGTTCGGGTTCGAGGAACTCGGCCTTAGGCACGGATACTACACCGACACGGGCGAGGACGCGCTCGTCATGGCTACCGGCGACATCCTGTCGCCGGGATATGAGGATCTTCTCTCACGGTTGCGCGCGCGACTGCTGTCGAAGGCGGGTGGCTGAGGATGCTGGTGCTGGGGATCGAGACGTCCTGCGACGAGTCCTCGGCCGCCCTGGTCGAGGACGGCATCCACATACTGTCGAACGTGGTCGCCTCCCAGGTCGACCTGCACAAGGCGTTCGGCGGGGTAGTACCGGAGATAGCCGCAAGGGCGCACGTGGAATCGATCGCCCCCGTTCTCCGTGAGGCGCTGGCCCCGCGCGACAGAGCCCCCGACGTCGTCGCGGTTACCGCGGGTCCGGGACTGGTGGGCTCCCTGCTGGTGGGCCTTTGCGCCGCGAAGGCGCTTGCCTGGTCGTGGGATGTGCCGCTCGTCGCGGTCAATCACCTGGAGGCGCACCTCTTCGCGCCCGTGCTCGAGGGGACGCTCCCGGAGACTCCATTCCTCGCCCTCGTGGTATCGGGAGGCCACACCCTGCTGGCAGAGGTGCGGGGGATCGACGACGTGGAGATCATAGGCCGGACACTGGACGACGCGGTGGGAGAAGCCTACGACAAGGTGTCCAAGTTCCTGGAACTCGGTTACCCGGGCGGACCCGTGATCGACCGGATCGCGCGACAGGGAAACCCCCGGGCGGTGAAGTTCCCGAGGGCGATGATGCGCAGCGGGGACTACAACTTCTCGCTCAGCGGGCTCAAGACCGCGGTGATAAGATACGTGACGAGCGCGTCCGACCGACCCGGAGGGGCGCCCCCCGCCAGGGACGTCGCGGCATCGTTCCAGGCGGCCGCGCTGGAGGTGCTGGTGAAGAAGACAATCGCGGCCGCACTGGACCGGGGCCTGCGTGACGTGGTCATAGGGGGAGGGGTCGCCTGCAACAGCGCGTTGCGGGAATGGCTCGGCCGGGAGTGCGCGAGGGAGGGCTTGAGGCTCGTCCACACCTCTCCGGCCTTGTGCACCGATAACGCCGCGATGGTCGCGGCGGTCGGCTTCATGCGCTTCGAGGCGGGTCATGCGTCGGGGCTGGACGCCGACGTCTACCCCAACCTGAAGCTTGGGGAGCCCATGCCCGACTCGAGAGCTCGAGGAACGGCTCGCGCAGCGGCGCCGGCCCGAGGGGGCGGGCCGCATCGTGGGCAAACCGAGGGAGGGGGACCGGGGAGTGGCGCGGGTCGCCGCTGACGACACGCCGGTGATGACACGCAGGTGACGGGAGCCGATCAAAGGAGTCCGGCTTGAAGGGTTACATTCTGGCAATAGACCAGGGCACCACCGGCAGCACGGCAATGGTGTTCGACCGTTCGGGCGCGGTGATGTCAAAGCTGAACAGGGAGTTCACGCAGTACTTCCCGAAGGGCGGATGGGTGGAGCACGACCCGGAGGAGATCTGGCAGTGCACCCTTTCGAC
>CAZAIS010000422.1:0-2816 GCA_964485255.1 uncultured Acidimicrobiales bacterium
ACTCTCTCGTCGACGCCCTCGTACCTGCCGCAGATGAACACCAGCGTCTCCTCGCCCGCGAGTTCCCTTGCGATGCCCTGGTCGAAGAGCTCCCCCTGCGGGGTCAGCAATATCACCGGCAAACGCTCCCGCAGGAGTTCGGCGGGGGTGTCGAAAGCGGCCTCGAGGGCGGCGGCCACCACGTCCACGCGCAACACCATGCCCGGGCCGCCGCCGTAAGGGCAATCGTCCACCTTGTGATGCGGGTCGGGGGACAGCGCGTGCAGGTCGTGGACGTGAACCTCGATCGCTCCGGCGCACTCCGCGCGCTTGAGCACACCGGACGACACCGGCGATGCGAGCACCTCCGGCAGCGCGCAGAAGACGTGCGCCTCCAGGCTCACCGCTCGATCCCTTCTATGAGCGCGACTGTAATCGTTCCGCTGTGCACGTCGACTTCCCTCACGAACTCTTCGACGAATGGGATGTCGAAACCGCCGCCGTCCTCTTTCACCACCACCAGGAGGTCCTGGGCCTGCCGGCAGAGAACCTCGCCGACCTCCCCCAGCTCTTCCCCTCCCTCTCTCACGACCTTCAAGCCGAGGAGCTCGTGCGCCCAGAACTCGCCTTGCGCCAGAGGGGAAGCATCGCGCTCCCGGATCATGAGGTACAAGCCCCGCAGGGCCTCCGCCGCGTTCCTGTCGGCTATTCCTCGCAGCGTGACCAGGAAGCGTCCCTTGTGTGGAGCCCCCGAATCGACCGTCACCTCGACTTGCTCCCCCGGCGCTTTGGAAAGCAGCAGGCAGCTTCCGGGCTCGAATCTCGCCGGTGAGTCGGTCAGGGATTCCACGACAACGGCCCCACGGATCCCGTGGGGCCTCAATATCCTGCCGACCGCCAGGAGGCCGGCGACCCCCCGCGTCGATCCCTCTTCGCTCAATCCAGTATCTCTACTATCGCGTTCTTGCCCTGCTTCGTCGCCGCGGCCTTGACTACCGTCCTGAGCGCCTGGGCAATCCTGCCCTGTTTTCCGATGACCTTGCCGATGTCCTCGGGGTTGACCTTGAGCTGCAGTATGACCGAGCGCTCGCCCTCGATAACCTCTATCCGCACGTCATCGGGGTTATCCACCAGCGCCCTGGCAAGATATTCAAGAAGGTCTTTCATCAATGAGCCTCCAGTCGTGGCCTGTATTCGCCGGGGCTACTTCTTCCTGGAAGTCTCGAACTGCTCCCAGACACCCTTGATCTTCATCAGGTTCCGCACCTGGTTCGACGGCTGCGCGCCCTGGCCGAGCCAGTACAGAGCCCTGTCTCCGTCGAGCTCGATGGTCGACGGTTCCGTCTTCGGATCGTAAAAACCAAGAGCCTCGATGTACCTGCCGTCTCGCGGCATCCGCGAGTCGGCTACGACGATACGGTAGACCGGCTGCTTCTTCTTTCCCATTCTACGCAGTCTTATCCTGACCAATACGCCTCCTTTGATTTCGTATATTCTAGCAGAACGCGCCGCCGGTGGGGCGGGGTCTCAGAAGGGAAACAGGCGCTTGAGCATTCCCATGCTCGCGCCGCCCTTGCCGGTGAAAGCCTTGAGCATCTTCTGCATCTGGGCAAACTGCTTGACCAGTTGGTTGACGTCCTGGGTCGTCGTGCCGCTCCCCGCGGCGATCCTCCGCCTCCTGCTGGCGTTGAGCACCTGCGGGCTCTTTCGCTCCTCGCGCGTCATCGAGTGAATGATCGCCTCTATCTTCTTGAGCTGGACGTCGCTCGCGTCCAGGCCCTGCTGCCGCGCCAGTCCACCCATCCCGGGTACCATCTCCAGCACCTTGTCGAGACCGCCCATTTCCTTGAGCTGCTGCATCTGGTCCAGGAAATCGTCGAAGTCGAACCTCTGCTTGCGTAGCTTCTCCTCGAGCCTGCGGGCCTTCTCCTCGGTCATGGTCTCCTCGGCCTTCTCCACCAGGGTGACCACGTCACCCATGCCGAGGATGCGCGATGCCACGCGGTCGGGATAGAAGACCTCGAGGTCGTTCATCTTCTCGCCGATCGAAGCGAGCTTGATCGGTTTCCCGGTAACGGCCTTCATCGAAAGCGCGGCGCCTCCACGGGCGTCACCATCCATCTTCGTGACAACGATCCCGTCGAAGTCGATCTTGTCCAGGAATGTCACGGCGACGTTGACGGCGTCCTGCCCGGTCATCGCGTCTGCGACCAGGAGCACCTCGCTTGGGTCGAGCGCGGCGCTGATGTCCACCAGCTCCTGCATCATCTCCTCGTCTACGTGCAGGCGCCCGGCGGTATCGAGGATCACGACGTCCCGCCCGGCTCGCGCGGCCTCCTTGACGGCCTCTTTCGCGATCTGCAGCGCGCTCTTGTGCTTGAAGTGAATCACCGGTACGTCGATCTGCGTGCCCAGGGTCTTGAGCTGCTCGACCGCCGCGGGCCGGTAGACGTCGGCGGCCGCCAGCACGGGGTTGCGTCCCTGGCGGCGCAGCATGACCGCCAGCTTCGCCGCGGCGGTCGTCTTGCCGCTCCCCTGCAGGCCGACGAGCATGATAACCGACGGCGGGTGCGAGGCGAACGACAGGTCCTGCTCGCGGCCGCCGAGGATCTCGGTCATCTCGTCGTAGACGATCTTCGGAGTCGAGTAGGCGACGAGGCTGACCGAGCCACCGCTGCCGCGGCCGCCGGAACCGCCGTCGGTCGAATCGCCTTTTCCGCCGCAGGCGGAGAGGACGAGGCACGGGATGGCGGCTGCAAGTGGTGCGATCGTGCGCAAGGCAGACTCCAAAGGATCGAAAGTGGATCGGCGTTGTGGAGAATAGCATCGTTATGCGG
>CAZAIS010000423.1:0-2814 GCA_964485255.1 uncultured Acidimicrobiales bacterium
GCCGCCGGCGAGTACGGCATATCGGGCACGGTGGCCAACACCTCGCGGGGGGTCAGGATCTTTGCCAGCGGTGAGGGCGATAGCCTCTTCCTGTTCATCAAGGCCCTGAAGGATGAGGCTCCGCCGGGCGCCCTCATCGAAAAGGTGAGCGTGTTTTCAGCTTCACCGGCGGGATCGCGCGGGTTCGAGATCCTGCCGAGCGACGACGAGGGGCGCCGGGAAGTGCTGATCTCGCCCGACCTGGCCACCTGTGACGAATGCGTGCGAGAGCTGTTCGATCCCTCGGACAGGCGGTACCGGTATCCGTTCATAAACTGCACCAACTGCGGCCCGCGCTACACGATAATCAAGGACACCCCTTACGACAGGCCGCTTACCTCGATGAGCGGATTCACGATGTGCGAGCGGTGCGCCGGCGAGTACGCGGACCCCGCCGACCGTCGCTTCCACGCGCAGCCGAACGCGTGTCCCGCCTGCGGGCCGAGAGCCTGGCTGGCGGACCGGGAGGGGCGCGAGATTCCCGGGGAGCCTGCGGCCGAAGCGGCCAGGCTCTTGAAGGAAGGAAAGATCGTCGCGATAAAAGGGCTGGGGGGATTTCACCTGGCGTGCGACGCCACCGGAGACGCTCCGGTCGGGGAGCTCCGCGAGAGGAAGCGGCGCTACGGCAAGCCCCTTGCGGTCATGGTCCCGAGCCTCGATGACGCTGCGAAGCTCTGCGAGATTGGGACCGAGGAGGCCGCGCTCCTGCTGTCGCCCCGGAGGCCGGTAGTCCTGCTGAAGGAGAAGGACACCTCGACGCTTTCCCGCGAGGTCGCGGGAAGGTTGAACAGGCAGGGGATCTTTCTTCCCTACACGCCGCTGCATCACATGGTTCTGAGGGACGCCGGCATGCCGCTGGTCATGACCTCGGGAAACGCTTCGAGCGAGCCGATCGCGATCGATAACGACGAGGCGGTCCGCAGGCTGGGGGAAGTAGCGGACTATTTCATACTCCACGACCGCGACATCCTGGTCCGCTACGACGACTCGGTGACTACGGTCTTCCAGGGCGCGGAGTATCCGCTCAGGCGCGCGCGCGGGTACGCCCCGTACCCGCTCAGGATACATCCCCCCGCCCGGGCCGAGGTCCTGGCGCTGGGGGCCGAACTCAAGAACACCTTTTGCGTACTGCGCGAGGGGCAGGCCTTCCTCGGACAGCACATCGGCGACATGGATTCCGAGGACGAGCTTGCGCATTTCGACGAGGCCCTGCGGAACATTCTCCGGCTGTTCTCCCTCGAGCCGGAGGTGGTGGCACACGACCTGCACCCCGATTACGTTACGACTCAGATGGCGCCGGAGTTCGGCCTTCCCATGGTGGGGGTCCAGCACCACCACGCCCACGTCGTCAGTTGCATGGCCGACAACGCGGTGACCGGCGACGTCATAGGGGTCGCCCTGGACGGCACCGGTTACGGGACCGACGGCACCGTCTGGGGCGGGGAATTCCTGGTTTGCGACGAGACCGGCTTCACCCGCGCGGCGCACCTGTACAGGTACCCCATGCCCGGCGCGGACGCCTGCATATTCAAGCTCTACAGGATGGTCATGGGCGTCATGAGCGAGCTGTTCGCGGACGCGGACACCGCGCTCGAGAGGTTGAGGGCACGCTTCGAGATCGAGGATGAGGAGGCCGGGAGTCTCGCGACGCAGCTAAAGACCCGGGTGAACACGCCGCTTACATCGAGCGCGGGCAGGATGTTCGATGTCGCGGCGGCGCTTGCCGGGCTGAGGAGCGAGGCCGTCTACGACGGCCAGGCGGCCTGCGAGCTCGAGGCCGTCGCGCGCGGGACCAGGGAATATTACGGCTTCGATCTCGACATGAGCGCGCGGCCCTGGGTCGTCGACACCCGCCCCCTGTTCAGGGAGATGCTCGTCGACACCGACGCGGGCGCCGGGCCCGCCGAGATCGCGGGAAAGTTCCACGCGGCGATGGCGCTCGCCGTAATCGAGACGTGCGAAGCCATTGCGGGCGAGACGGGCCTCGAGAGAGTCGCCCTCAGCGGAGGTGTCTTCCAGAACGCGCTGCTTACCGGGTGGATAGTGGGGGGGCTGAAGGCGGCGGGGCTCTCGGCGCTCGTCCACGGGCGCGTGCCGTGCAACGACGGCGGGATAGCCCTCGGTCAGGCGGTGGTGGCGGCCGGGGGGTCCTGAGAGGCGCTTTCTCGAGGCGCCTCGGTCGCTTGCCGGGAAGCGGAGCCGGAAGACAGGCCGGCCCCGCGCGGATTTCTGAAAGAGGATGCGGCGCGAAGGAGACCTAATGTGCCTGGCGGTTCCGGCCCGAGTGGTCGGGCTTCATGAATCGGAGACGGCGACCATCGAGGTCGCCGGCGTCCGCAAGAAGGTGAGCCTGGCGCTCGTCGACGGCGTAGCGCCGGGTGACTACGTGCTCGTGCACGCGGGGTTCGCGATCGAGAAGATAGACGAAGAGGAGGCCGCCCGGACGATGGCGCTCCTCGAGGAACTCGGGGCCGTCGATGAAATACGTTGACGAGTTCAGGGCTCCGGCCGCCGCAAGGGAGCTGCTGCGCGAGATAAAGGCGATGGAGTCCGGCGGCAGGTTCATGGAGGTCTGCGGCACGCATACGGCGGCCATCTCGAAGGCGGGCCTCAGGCCGCTGTTGGAGCCGGGGGTGGACCTCGTATCGGGTCCCGGCTGCCCGGTGTGCGTGACCGACGAGGCCGGCATCGACAGGGCCGTCGCCTTGGCGGGAACGCCCGGCGTCATACAAGCCACCTTCGGGGACATGATGAGGGTCCCGGGGTCCGAGGGCT
>CAZAIS010000424.1:0-2813 GCA_964485255.1 uncultured Acidimicrobiales bacterium
GGGGCCTCGGAAGCAGAGGTCGGGATAGCCGTTTCCCGGTTAACACACCTCCACCCGATTCGAGTGTAGAATATATGCGTTGCGGGGACGGCCACCGACCGGATAATCATCAAGCGGAATCGGGGTAAGCGACATTGGCCGACTTTCAGACACGCCTTGCGAACCTGCTGCGCGCGCGATTCCCCTTCGTTCACGTCACCACCCGGGAAGAGGAGCGACTCCTTTCGGCCATAAGGCAGATCGCTGAGGACGAATCGCTGATCAAGACGCCGCGCAAGGTCATTGTCTGGCGTGCGACCACAGGCATGGTGGCGGACGGCGGCACGTTCCGGCCGGCTTGAGGACGGAGGCCGATGAAGCGGATTGCTTTCATGTCAAGCACTTGCAGGGAATGCGGCACGCCCCTTTTCGCGAGGTCGTTCCGCAGTTGGAACGACGACGGCACCGTCACCGCGCGCTTCTCTCCGGACATACGCGTCTGCCAGGTCGAAACCGAGATGCTGGCGGCGATCTTCGAGGGCCTTACGGGGAAGATCGGGTACCCGGTGGACCGCGTGGTCATACAGGGGCAGCGCAGGGCGATGCGCAAGATAACCGAGGATTTCTTCAGGATAGGGCACGGATCCGTGGGGCTGCTGGCCGGATGGGGCCCTGTCTCCCGGGTGGTGGAGAGGGTCACCCGCGCGGTCGCCTGGACGGTCGGCCACGCCCTGCCCGAGGAGGTCGATTTCCGTCCGGGAGAGTCTTACAGGCTGCGAATGCGGAACCCGTACAACTGGCAGCTCATGGTCGGCGACGTATGGGGAGGGTTCGAGGCACTCCACAACGTCACGGCCGAAGCCGGCTACGAGGTGGACGCGGAATCGTTGCTCATAGAAATACGCGCCCTCGGCAAGGGAATGACCTGGGACGACCCCTCGCGCCTCCAGCTCAGGAGGATGGGCAGGATGCAGTACAGCGCGGCCCACGAGAGGTGCGCGAGGTGTGGCGTTCCGCTGGAAGTCCCCAGAGGAACGATGTGGGATATCACTCACGGCAGGGTATTCAACAAAGTGTCCGGGCGCAGGGAGGCGACGATCATGGTCGAGCCGTTGACGGCCATGCTCCGCGAGCTCGAGAACGAACTTGGGGACGAGGTCCCGCGCTGGGTCCAGGAGATCGTGGCCGGTTACACGGCCGGGACGATACCGCCGGGGGTGGCCACGATGATGAAGTCCGCCGGATACAGGTGCTCGCTGGACTACCTGAGGGCCGGAGGTATGGGCCACCCCTCCTCGGTGGAGATGAGGAGTCAGACCCTGACGGTCAGGATCGACAACCCGTTCTGCGGGGCGATACTCGCCGGGATGGTCTCGGGGATGTACACGGCCCTGGAGGGCCTGGAAGCCCGGGCGTGGTGGGCCTCCGACCCGAGAGGTTTCGTCATAATCGAAGTCAATCCCGCGTGAGACGCGGTTCCGGTCTCACTGTCCACTTGCCGTTTGCGCTGCGTGGTGAAACTGGATAACCTACCGCAGAGGACAATTGGGTCTACCGATTCCATGGAGGCGAGAGCATTGGCGGAGAAATATGACGCGATCGTTGTCGGCGCCGGCATCGCGGGGCTTGGCGTTGCGGGCCTGCTCCAGCGCTCCGGCATGAGGACGGCCTGCATCGAGAAGGACCCCAGGGCCGGCGGAAGGATGCAGAGCTACGACCTCGAGGGCGGCTGGAGGCTCGACATCGGCCTGCACATGGCCGAGCTGGGGGACGCGTCGTCCAGCGACGCGGTCGTCAAGGCCGTCGGCAAGGAGGTCGAATGGGCGAGGTTCTCCGATACCGTGGAGATCTACCGCGGCGGCAAGTGGAGCACCCTGCAGGAGATGATAATCGCCTCCCCCGAGGACATAGAAGAGATCAAGCGGATGATGAAGCTGGTGGCGAGGATGGACGACGCGGGGATCGAATCGAACGACCTCGTATCGTGGGGGGACTGGATGGACGCCAACACGACCTCGGAGGTGACCAAGGAACTCTTCAACGTCAACGGGATGATAATGACGACCGTTCCCGACGAGTACGAGATGTCCGCGGGCGAGATCCTGTACATCGCGCGCGATAACCTCATGAAGAAGAAGAACTTCCTCACCGCGGCCTACCCCAAGGGAGGCATGCTGGGAATCATCGATCCACAGAGACAGGCCTTCGAGGAAGCGGGCGGCACCCTGATGTTATCAACGGAGGTGGACTCGGTCCTATTCGACGGCAACAAGGTCAAAGGCGTGGCGTTTAAGAAGAAGAGCCTCTCCCCGTACACCGGGTGGTTCTACATGGACGACATCGAGGCAATCGAGGCGCCCGTTGTGGTGTGCGCGCTACCGCTCTGGAGCCTGGACGGCATACTCGATATGAACCCGGACACCGCGGCGCTGCCGGCCTGGTGGATCAAGCGTTACGAGGAGCTCAAGTACGAGACGACGGGACTTATCGGATACACGATCGCGCTCTCGGAGCCGGTCTACGACAAGCCCAACTTCCTCTCGGCGTTCAAGCTCGATCACACGGGAATGCCCTTCCAGGCATTCGTGCCCTCGGCTTTCGACCCCGACGTGGCGCCCGAGGGCAAGTCACTGATGCAGACGGACTGCGTGGTCGAGGTGGACCAGATCTTCGACAAGTTCGAGCTGGAGAGGCTTCTCGATTCAATGTGGACCGACATCACCGAGATGTTCCCCGGTATAGAGGAAAAGGTTGAGTGGAAGTTCGCGTACAAGTGCATAGGCTGCGACGGCCTGGCCAGAAAGCCCGGACAGGTTGGTGGTTTCAAGCCCGAC
>CAZAIS010000425.1:0-2803 GCA_964485255.1 uncultured Acidimicrobiales bacterium
CGCGATGCTCACGTCGGGCTCGTGGCCTATCCCCGTGATGACCGGAACCCGTGAGCGCGCAACGGCGCGCGCGACCTCCCCGGTGCTGAAAGGCTCGAGGTCTTCGATGGAACCGCCTCCCCTCGCCAGTATCACGACGTCAACGGGAAAATCCCCGTCGAAGAGGTGGAGCGCCGCGCAGATCTCATCGACCGCGCCGGCACCCTGGACGCGAACGCCCCTCACGAAGACCTTCGCCGGGGGGAAACGCCTCGCGAGAGTCACCGTAACGTCTCGCACGGCCGCCCCCCTCGGGGACGTAACGACCCCGATTCGCTCGGGGAACTCGGGGACGGGCTTCTTGGCGGCGTCGTCGAAAAGCCCCTCCGCCTGCAACTTCCTCTTTATCATCTCAATGCGCCGCTGGAGCTCTCCCCGGCCGAAAGGCCTCACCGAAGAGACGCGTACCTGGTAGCGCCCCTGCTTCTCGAAGAGGGTCAGCGTTCCGTCGACGACAACGGCCGCGCCCTCCTCCAGGGTGAAGTCCAGCGCGTCGAAGGCCCTTCTGGGCATTATGGCGGGAAGGGTCGCCTCGTTGTCTCGGAGGTTTAGGTAAACGTAGTAGGGGTACCTGGTGTTGAGTCCGGATACCTCGCCCTGCACCGTCACGCGAAAACGCTCGAGCGCCTGCCGGGCCATTCGGTTGACCTCGCTTACGGTAAGCACGGCCCTCTCCCTGGCCTCACCCGCGCCCGGGTCCTCCTCGGCGGGACACTCGTCCCACGGCAACGTCAACTCCTCGTCGTCCATGTGGCTCCTTTCGCAATACTATGATTCAACGACCGCCCCGATGTAACCCTTCCGGTGCGTGTCCCGAACCGTTGCGCTATTATTCAGGCGAGCGACTCCGGGCACCGGCCGGGCGTTGCCCGGCGGGCTTTCGGGAATACGCGGCTCGAGAGGGGAAGGACGAATTGCGCTTCATGGTCATGGGCGCCGGATCGATAGGCTCGGTCGTCGGCGGGATGCTGCACGCGGGCGGGCACGATGTATACCTGGTGGGCAAAGGCCCGCACATAGACGCGGTGATGCGAAACGGCTTGAGGATCGCGGGCATCTGGGGCGACATCCTCGCGGATGACATCCCGGCGGCCGGCTCCGTCGCGAAGATGCTGGAGGACGGCTTCGAGCCCGAATGGACGCTTTTCGCGGTCAAGTCCTACGATACCGCCGACGCGATGCGGGACCTGCTCACGGCCCTTCCCGGCCAGCGCGGCGTGATCTCGCTGCAGAACGGCCTTGGCAATTACCGGGCGATCGACGAGGCGGCGCCCGGAATGGCCGTGGGCGCCCGGGTTATCTTCGGCGCTACCACCGTCGAGCCGGGCCGCGTGGAGGTCACCGTGAGCGCGGACGACGTCCTGATCGGACCGGGTCGCGAGAGCGTGAGCGGCGTCGTCGAAGCGTTCGCTGATTCGCGGATACCGTGCCGCTTCGAGGAAAACATCCAGTCCTATATATGGGACAAGGTTCTATACAACGTCTGCCTCAACGCCCTGGCGACGATACTGCGTACGGATTACGGAAGCCTGTGGGACGACGAGGGGACCCGCTCCATCATCGGCAGGCTGGTTCGGGAGTTCTACGAGGTAGCCCGGTCCGAAGGAGTGGGACTCGTCTCGCCCGGGCCGGACGATTACCTGTCGAGGTTCGCCCGCGAACTGCTCCCCCCCACGCGTGATCACCGCTCCAGCATGCAGGAGGACATCGAGCACGGCCGCCGCACGGAGATAGACGCGCTCAACGGCGCGATCGAGGCCATCGGATCCCGGCGCGGCATCGACACTCCGGCCAACGAGACGCTCACCCGGATGATCCGCCACCTGGAGCACTCGGGCCCATAGTCCTGTCCGGGAGATCCGGCACCCGCCTCCCGTGGAGACTCCCGCCGGCGCGGGGTCTACCGAGAGTCCCCGTACATGGCCCGCTCGGCTATGACCGGCCTGTTGGCGACCACCCCGGTGGATACCTCCCACTCCCAGGGTACCGTGTCCGCCACGTTGAACGTCTTACGACTCCTTGCCTTGATTACCTCCGACGGCCCTTTGACGGGACCCGCCGGGGTCATGTAGGTCAGGGTGACCTGCGTCGATTGGCCGTTCGGGTTCTGCACCAGCACCCAGGTCTCGAAGCCCGTGTTGGTGCACCCCTCGGCAAGGTACCAACGCCTGGCGGCTGCGGTGACTCCAACCGAGTCGTGTCCCCACGTGCGATTGTTTCCGTACACCGCCCGCTCCGCTATTATCCCCGAGCCGGCGGTCACCATTGTGGAGACGGACCAGTCTCCGGGCACGGTATCGCCGACGTTGAAAGTCCTCCTGGAGTTTGCGGGAACGGTCACCGACGGACCGGGAACCTGTCCCGCCTCCGTCATGTACGAAAGCTTCACGCTCGCCGGTTCGGCGTTGGGGTTCTGCACCAGCACCCAGGTCTCGAAGCCGCCGTTCGTGCATCCCTCGGCAAGGTACCAGGTCTTCGACGTCTCGGAGGACCCGACGGAATCGTGCCCCCAGGCGCGCTCGTTCCCGTACATCGCCCTCTCGGCGATCACCGGGGCGCTCGAGGTTACCTTCGTTGACACCGACCATTCCCGGGGCACGACGTCGGCGACGTTGAAGGTCATGCGGGAATTCGCCGGGAGGTTGACTTCGGGCCCCGCGACTGCCCCGGTCGGCCTCATGTAAGTGAGGTTCACTCTCGCCGGTTCGTCGTTGGGGTTCTGCACCAGCACCCAGGTCTCGAAGCCGCCGTTCGTGCATCCCTC
>CAZAIS010000426.1:0-2802 GCA_964485255.1 uncultured Acidimicrobiales bacterium
GATTACCTGGTGAAGCCGTTCGCGTTCGAGGAGTTGCTGGCACGGGTGCGCGCCCTGCTCCGCAGGCCGCAGAGCACCATCGGGGGCGTGCTCCAGGTCGCCGACCTCACGCTGGACACAGGCACGTTCAAGGCCGAACGCGCCGGCGCCGAGATACAGCTCTCCAGGAAAGAGTACTCCCTGCTCGAGTACCTGATGCGAAACGAGGGCATCGTGCTCAGCAGGGAGAGCATCATCGCGCACGTGTGGGACTACGACGCCGACGTGCTGCCGAACACGGTCGAGGTGTACATAGGCTACCTGCGCAACAAGGTCGACAAGCCTTTCACGGGCGAGAAGCTGATCCACACGGTCAGGGGGTTCGGCTACATGATCGGGGTGAGAGATTGAATCTCAACCGGGCGCTCGTGAAGCTGACGCTGGGATACCTCCTGCTGATCGTGCTCGTGCTGGGCCTGCTGAGCATCGCGCTGTACAAGGTCGGGACCGTCCCGTTCGAGGGGCGTCTCAAGACGAGGCAGCATATCCTGGACGATGAGTTCTATCCCGGGGAGCAGATGACGCCCCGTTTCGAGTCCATGGTCCTGCAGGAACAGAAGCGGCGGCTCGCGCTATTCCTTGCCTATTTCAACATCGGGGCCCTGTGCCTCGCGGGGCTCGTTAGCTACGGCCTGGCGAAGCGCGAGCTCAAGCCGATGCAGGAGGCGTTCGAGATGCAGAGCCGGTTCACCTCGGACGCCGCCCACGAGCTGCGGACCCCGCTGACCGCGATGAAAGCGGAGATAGAGGTGGCGCTCAGGGGGGGGAAGCTGGACGAGGAGGAAGTGCGCGAGCTCATGGCCAGCAACCTCGAGGAGATCGACAAGCTCGAGGCGCTCTCCGGCAGCCTGCTCAAGCTGGCGCAGTACGAGGAGGAAGCCGACAGGCTCGCCCTGGGATCGATCGAGCTGGAAGACGTGCTCCGCGAAGCCGTGGAAAGGGTCGGCCGCTCGGCAGGCGAAAGAGAGGTCACCATCCAGACGCGGGTGGTCGGTCTCACGGTGCGAGGCGACAGGCCGAGCCTGGTAGAGCTGTTCGTCATCCTGCTGGACAACAGCATCAAGTACAGCGATGACGAGACGGCGATCAAGATCACGACGGGCCTGGCGAAGAGGCACGCCGTGGTGCGGATCGAAGACCAGGGATACGGCATCAGCATGGAGGACCTGGAGCACGTGTTCGACCGCTTCTGCAGGGGCGCTCCTCCGGAATCCGGCCGGCGGGCATCGGGCCACGGCCTCGGCCTCTCGATCGCGGCCAGGATCGCCGAACTCCATCACGGCACCATCGACATCGACAGCACCCCCGGCGCCGGCACCACCGCAACCGTCAAACTCCCCACCCCTTAACTTCTCGGGGTCAGGTCTAGAAAGTTAAGCCAAGGCCGCTTAACTTTTCGGGGTCAGGTCTAGAAAGTTAAGTCGAGGCCGCTTAACTTTTCGGGGGCAGTCTCGCGTTACACACGACGTGTCACAACCTGGAATGAGAGTAACCGACAATTGCCTATCAGGGGTTGTTTTCAAAACAGGCTTCTTCCTCAAATAGAGGCCTGCATGACCGCATGGCTCGATCTCGGATTCCGACATAAAGCGAGCCGTCCGAACGCGGGATCCCGCCCGCTCTCGGAAGTTCCTCGAGCGACACACTTCTAAGCTGCTTCTCAGGTTTCGCCTGTACAAGTAGTACAGTAATGGGAGACAGGAGGACGGTTGTCGCAGGTGGGCGGTCGCCGGTGAGCAGTTGATCACCGGACCCCCGCGCCCGGGATCGAGACAAGAGAACACCCGGGACCTCGGGTCCGGGCGATCCGCCGGCGGCTCCTCCTCCGGCGAGGGCAGGCGGAAGCGAAGGAGATGATTTCAAAGAGATGGACGATTTCACTGGAGCAGGGCAACCTCCCGATCGCGGCGCTCGTCAGCCGGCGGACCACGGGGCGAAGCCCCCGCAGGGCCACGCGGCTCCTTACCCACCCGGATACGGGGGCCAGCAGCCCGACCGTGGGGCGCCGCCGCCTCGGGGAGCACAGCAAACGCCTGGTTACCAGGGTCACCCGAACGAGGCGGGCACACGCCAGTCGTACCACGGGTACTCGCCGCAGCACGTGATTCCGGTGCGGCGGGGTGCAAGCCGCGGCAAGATCGTCCTGATGACGATCTGCGCGGGTGTTATCGGTGCCCTGCTGGTACTGCTCGCGCTGCCGGCGGTCTTCGGGGTGAACCCGTATGACCTGGTCCGCGGCAAGCTGAAGAACGTCACCAAGGTCCAGGAGACCCAGACCAGGACCGTCAGCAAAGTCGTGAGCCCGTCGGCGGGCGCCTCGGACGTGACGAGCATAGCAAAAAAGGTCACCCCTTCCATCGTTAACATCGATGTGAAGTCGATCTCGCAGGCGACGCCGTTTTCATTCGGGCAATCCCAGACGGGCACCGGCTCCGGCGTCATCTACTCGGAGGACGGTTACATAATCACTAACAACCACGTGGTCGAAGGCGCGCAGGACATTACGGTGACACTGGCCAGCGGGGCGGAGCTGAAGGCGACGAAGGTTGGCTCGGACGCCGAGACCGACATAGCGATCCTCAAGGTGGATAAGACGGGCCTCCCGGCGATATCCCTCGGAAGCTCCGAGAACCTGCAGGTCGGGCAGCTCGTGGTCGCCGTCGGCAGCCCCCTGGGCTTTGAGCAGACGGTGACGGCGGGCATCATCAGCGCCCTTCATCGAACGGTATCGGCGCAGGGCACAAGCGGTTCGGCCAACGTGTT
>CAZAIS010000427.1:0-2793 GCA_964485255.1 uncultured Acidimicrobiales bacterium
GACTACGTCGACGCCGGCGGCGTGCCCGACGACCCGTTCCTCTTCGTCCCGGTGCCGAGTGAATGGGACCGTCGCATGGCACCTCTTGGAAAGCAGCTCGTGATAATGGGCGTGCCGGGCCCGGCCATGGTGAGCGAGAATACCGTGGCCCAGTGCGAGCGTATCCTGGACCGCGCCCAGTCAAGGCTGTTCGAGCTGTTCCCGGCGATGGAAAAGCATGTCGAATGGAGCATGCGGACCCACATCCGCGATACGGCGGCCATCACCGGCAAGCCGTCCGGCGAGTGCATAGGCCTGGCGCAGAGCGTCGGCCAGGCCGGCGTTCACAAGCCAAGCCCGATCACGCCGGTCGAGGGGCTCTACCTCGTCGGGTGCGACGCCGGCGCCCGCGGGGTTGGCACGGAGCAGGCCGCCCGAAGCGCCCTGTACCTGGCGGGCTTAATCGGCTAGCACGCCTCGACCTTCAGCCGTATCAGCCCCCCGCAGTCGCCCGTATCTCGCATCAGGCAGCCGTGCACCGGCGGCTCCACATCGTATGAAACACCGAGCGCGTCCAGCCAGCACAGGACCCTGTACAGGACCCCGCACTCGTAGTACTCGTAGGCCCCTATCACCTTCATGCCTTCCAGTGCGAAACACCGGTTCATCTTCCAGCGAAAGACGCCCGGCTCCACCTCGCTAAACGTAAAGTCCATGAAGTCGCCTTTGACGATCCCGAAAGCGGCGTCCATGATCTCTTTGACACCCTCCGCGGTGCCGGCGTCAACTTCACCCAGTCCCGCGGCCCGGATGACCCTGCGAAGCTCGAGAGGCGCGAGCTTCGAAATAGCGGCCTTGTTCATGCGGTTCGCCGCGTCGATTCCGTACTCCTCGAGGACGCTCGCGAACCACGAGCCGTCGTGCGTCATCCAGCACTTGATGAGGAGCTCCTTGAGGTCTCCGGTCCCGGTTTCCTTCATCTTACGTCCGTTTCCCTCCGCCGGCGAAGCCGATCGAGCGGGCGTTCAATCTCCCTCTTCTCCGATACCGCGCCCTTCGAGCCCGTGCTTGGCCATCTTCCGGTACAGCGTGGAGCGGCTTATTCCCAGCTCGGCTGCCACCCTGGACATGTTGTACTTGTTTTTCTCGATGGCTTCGGCTATCCACAGGGCCTCTTCGTCCTTGAGCTTGCGGGTCCTAGGGGGCGGATCGGCGGGCTTCCCGCTCGCTGTGCTCTCCGCCGGGGCCACAATCGAGTCGCGCCTTTCGCCGTTGCCGATATCACCGATCGCAAGTATCCGCTCGACCCAGTTGGACAGTTCCCGCACATTGCCGGGCCAGTCGTAAGCCTGCAGGGTCTGCAGGGTCTCGGGTTGCAGGTACCTGGTCATGTCGTCGCGCGACTTGGAGTACCTTGCCATGAAGTGGCTTGCCAGCAGGGGGATGTCCTTCCTCCGCTCCCGTAGCGGCGGGATGTTCACGCTGACTACGTTGATCCGGAAGTAGAGGTCGCTCCGGAAGCTGTTATCTCGAATCTTCAACTGCAGGTCTTTGCAGGACGCCGCCAGAATCCGAACGTCTACGGGGATGAAACTCATTCCCCCCAGTCGCAGCACGCGCTTTTCCTCCAGAACGCGAAGGAGCTTGGACTGCAGCTCCATGGGCATGGAATCGATCTCGTCCATGAAGATGGTGCCCTTGTCGGCAAGCTCGAACTTGCCCGGATTTCCGCCCTTCTTCGCGCCCGTGAATGCCCCCTCCTCGTAACCGAAGAGTTCGCTCTCCAGCAGGTCGCGGGGTATGGCCGCGCAGTTGATCGGTATGAAAGGCTCGTCACGGCGGTCGGAAAAGTTATGTATGGCCTGCGCGAACATCTCCTTGCCGGTCCCGCTTTCGCCCGTCAGGATTATCGAGCAGTCCGCCTTGGCGGCCAGCTTCGCGTTCCTCAAGCAGAGCCGGAACTCGGGATCCTTGCCCACCAGGTCATCGAATGTGTACACGGCATGCGCCCCGTACATCCGGTGAGCCAGCTTCCTCGCCCTGCCCATTTCTCGCAGTACCATGAGCACGCCGACGCAATTCTGTGTCTCGTCCAGAACAGGCTCGGCGTCCACGATCAGCCTCCTGTCATCCCCCGCGGAATCGACCAGGATAAGCTCCTGCCCGTAGAAACCCGCGTGCCCCATCATCACCTTCCTGATGCGCTTGAGCCCCTTGTCGTCCTTGAAGAGATCAACCGCGCTGTCGTCGGGCGCCAGGCTGAGGCCTGTCAGCTTCCTCGCCAGGTGGTTTGCCTTGATAACGCTCAAGCGGCTGTCGAGCATGAGAAGGCCGTCCGGGATGGACTGTACCGCCGATTGCAGGAACATGTCCGCCGCGTCCAGCTTGGCCGATATCGAATGAAGCTTCAGGGCGGTCTCGATGGCCCTCGCGGCCGCGATGGCCATTCCAAAGGTGTGCAGGTGCGCGCCGGCCTCGAGGTACAGGGCCGTGATGTCCAGTACCCCTACTATCCTGCCGTCCGGACCCATGATGGGGGCGGCGGCGCACGTGCAACCCTTGCAGATCTGGAGCCAGTGTTCGTCCGCTACGACCTGGACCGCCTCCCCGGTATGAAGGGCAATGGATGGCGCGGTGGTGCCGGTGGTTTCCTCGGTCCAGTACTGCCCCGGAACGAGACCTCCCCAGGTGCACAGGTCTTTGACGTCCCCTTCTCCCATTATCTCGAGCACGAAACCGTCCTTGTCGATCATGGCTATCATTATTGACATCTGCATAAGTAATGCAACATAATGGACACCAGGAGGTGGTGTC
>CAZAIS010000428.1:0-2791 GCA_964485255.1 uncultured Acidimicrobiales bacterium
GAGGGCGCCGGGCGACCTGGGCCGCCTCCTCGCCAGCAGGATTCTGGGGTACCAGGTCTTCCTCACCCTGATAGAGAACGCCGTGAGGCTCGCGTCGGCGGCCGCCGGGACGGTCGTGGAAGTCAGGCGGCTCGAGGAGCGCGAAGGTCTCCACAGGTACCTGGTGCGAGACAACGGCCCGGGAATACCACGCGACGAACTGGACACCATCTTCAAGCCGTTCGTGAAGTCGGAGGGTTCCTCCGGCAGGGGTATCGGGCTCGCCACCGTGGACAAGATCGTCAAGTCTTACGGCGGCTACATCAAGGCTTACAACGACGCGGGGGCATGCTTCGAGTTCGGCATGCTGGATTACGTCGAGGGCGACTCCGGGAGCGGGAGCGACCCCGGCGCAGGCGCTTGACACTCCCTCGAAACACCGCAGACCCGAGGAATCCGGCTTTTGATATGCTTGAATCCTGAAGTAGGGCGCCAAGCGCAGCGCAAGGACCCGATCGGCGAGGAGGAGCGCGATGCATACGAGGATGACTGAGCTGTTCGGGATAGAGCATCCCGTGATGTGCGGCGGGATGATGTGGCTCGCCGTCCCGAGGTTGTGCGCGGCAATCTCCAACGCGGGCGGTCTGGGAAACCTCACCGCCGGCAACTACGACACGGGCGGGGACCTGCGCTCGGCTATCGAGGAGACGCGGGATCTAACGGACAAGCCGTTCTGCGTCAACATCACCCTGCTGCCCTCGGTGAGGATCACCAGGGAGACGCACCAGGAGTACTTCGAGGTCTGCTGCGCCGAACGGGTCGCGGCCCTGGAGATCTCGGGCGCGCCGATTGACAGGTACCTGGGTCCACAAGCCGTTGAAAAGGCTAAGAAAGCAGGCGTAAAACTGATTCACAAGCTCGGGTCCGTTCGGCACGCCGTGCACGCCGAAAGCGCGGGTTACGACGCCGTGATAGCGGCGGGGATCGAGGAGGGCGGTCACCCCCTGAACGACGATGTCACCTGCATGACCCTTACCCCGAGGATCAGCGACACCATCGGGATTCCAGTGATTACGGCGGGCGGCATCGCCGACGGTCGCGGCCTCGCGGCCGCGATCGTTCTGGGCGCGGAGGGCGTCATGATGGCTTCCAGGTTCATAGCGACACGGGAGTGCCTGGCGCACTCCAGGATCAAGGAGGAGCTGGTCGCCCGGCAGGAGTTCGAGACGACGCTGATCTGCCGGTCGATCAACCTGCAGATGCGCTGCCTCAACAACGAGATAGCGCGAAAGGTCCTGGAGGTTGAAGCCGGTAACGGCACGCTGGAGGATATCCTGCCGTTCATGGTCGGGTCGAAGTCCAGGGAGGCATGGACGACCGGGGACGTGGAGATGGCCCCGCTCGCGGTAGGGCAGTCGATCGGCCTGATAAACGATATCGTCGGCTGCGATGAACTGCTCGAGCGCATGGTAGCTGAAGCGGAGGCTATCCTGGAGCGCTCGGTCTCGCGAACGGCGTGAGAAAGGCGGAGGTGTGAGAGGCTCAGCGCGGCGGGACCGCCGGCCGCGCTCCGGGAAGGCGATGCGCCGCGCCTGGCTGGAGCGTTTGCGCCGTGGGCGCTGTCGCGTCAGTGAGCCCGGAGGAGGAATCGCTTGAGGATTAACGATTACGTGAGGGCGGGGGCGTCATGGTCCATGGCGCTTGCTTCCTGCTACCTGTGGCGGCTCCTGACGAGGTGCGGGTCTCGAGGCACGGTTCGCGCCGGTGATATCGACATCCATTACAAGCTCTACGGCCATGGTGATCCGGTGCTGCTGCTGCACGGAGGCTTCATGATGTCCCAGACCTGGGCGCCCCAGGTCCCCGCGCTCGCCCGGGACTACATGGTGATCGCGATGGACTCGCGGGGGCACGGGCGCACCAGCCTGGGGTCGAAGCGTATGACTTACCGCCAACTGGGCGAGGACGCCGGAGCCCTTATCGAAGCCCTGGGAGTGGGCCCGGTCAACATCATCGGGACAAGCGACGGGGGTATCGCGGCCCTTGCGCTCGCGATAGACAGGCCCGACCTGGTGCGCAGCCTGGTCCTGCTGGGCACCTCCTTCAACACCACTAACTACTCCCCGGAGTCGTGGCGCGCGATCCACGGATTTCTTAAGCCGCGCTCGCCCGCGCTGCTTTTCATGAGAGCCGTGCGCGCGTTGCTTAACCCCGAGAGGAGGAGCTGGCGCGTGTTCCTTGACCGCATGACGGAGATGTGGCTCACCCTGCCGGATTTCACCGGGGAGGAACTGGCTCACATCCAGGCGCCCACGCTGGTGATCGGCTGCGACCGCGACGAGTTCCTCTCGCTTTCCGACGACCCGCTCGCGGTGTTCAAGGCGACGGCGGAGGCGATACCGCACGCGAGGCTGACGGTCATCCCCGGGGGCACACACACGGTCAACATGGACATGCCCGCCGTAACAAACGAGGTAATCAGGAGCTTCCTCGCGGAGCTTCCCGGCGGGCGGGAGAACGGCCTCAGCCCGCTCCCAGGGCGAGGTCGCGGACTTCCCTGATCGCTTTTTCCACGTCTATCGTAAGAAGCTCCCGGTTCTCCATGAGGACCCGGCCCTCGACGACGGCGGTATCGACGTCACAGCCCCCCGCGACGTAAGCGACGTGAGACAGGGGGTTGTAGCACGGCGTCATGTGCGGGCTCTCGAGGTCGAGGGTTATGACGTCGGCCCGCTTGCCCGGTTCGAGCGATCCCGTAATCTCGCCGAGGCCGAGGGCCCTGGCGCCCTCCACGGTAGCCATCCGCGCGACG
>CAZAIS010000429.1:0-2783 GCA_964485255.1 uncultured Acidimicrobiales bacterium
CGTCGTTGACATGCCCTTGATAAGGGAGTGCGACTCCAACGGCGGAATGCCCTCGGCCCTGGAGGGTGAGGTCGCGCTGGTCCCGGTCCTCCTGCCCTCGCGGCCGGCCTGCGGGGAGGACGTGGAATGCGTCTTCGAGCCCTGGCGCAACAGGGCCCCCCATGCCTCGGAGTGCTTCAACTTCGACAACTCGCGCGAGCACTGCTCGGTCAGGAACGGTAACTGCCTGAGCCGCAGCTCCCGGGAGTGCCGCGATTGCCCCCTGTTTCCATTCGCGTTCGTGCTGCTGGCCGCGAAGGAGAGAATAGGCGAGGAGGACCTGGTAACGCTGGAGCTCGCCAGGGAGAAATCGGCCCTTATCGTGGAAAGCGGCATCCTGCGCTCCGAGGCTCGCAGGAGGCGTGAGATCGAGGAAAGGCTCCACAAGGTGCTGGCATCGTCCAATAACAGCCTCGGCCTCGCCGACCGCCTCAGGCTGTTCCTCGGAATGATGGCCTCGTTCATCAACGCCGACTCCGGCCACTCGCTGGTGTTCGAGCAATGGGGAGAAGGGCTCCGGCTGAGGGCGTGGTCGGCCCTGACGGCGCCCGAGGGCCCGGAGCCCCCGGAGGGCGTCATGCACCACGCCCTGGCAGCCGCGAAAACGGAGAGGCCGACGCTCTCGAACGGGCAGAAGGCGCAGACCGGCCGCGCCGAGCCCGCGAGCAGCATGATGCTGCCCATGCTCAACAGCACGCCGCTCAAGCCCGTCTTTCACCTTGCCTCGTCGGGCCGGAGGTTCTGCAGGGGCGATTTCCTGGTGGTCCAGGAGCTGATGCGCCAGGCGACGGTTTTCGTCGAGAACGCGCTACTTCTCGCCAGGATGAGCGAAAAGGAGAAGCTGGACCGCATGCTCCTCGGCAGGATGATCAACGCCCAGGAGGACGAGCGGAAGAGGATCGCTTCGGACATACACGACGACACCATCCAGGCGCTGATAAGCAGCTTCTACAGGCTCGAGGGCGTGGAGATGCTGATCGACCAGGACAGGCTCGCCGAGGCGAAGCGGGAGCTCGGCGAGACCAAGACCAGCCTTCAGAAGAACATAACCGGGATGCGGAGGCTGCTGTTCGACCTGCGCCCGTCGATCCTGGACGACGCCGGGCTCGCGCCCGCCCTCGAGAACTACCTGAACCGGCTCGAGGAGGAGTGCGGGATTCGCAACTTCTACTACGTCGAGGAGGGCATGGAAAGGCTCGCCCCGGCCGTCGAGGTCACCTGTTACCGGCTCGTCCAGGAGGTGCTCGCCAACGTCCGCAAGCATTCCCAGGCGACCGAACTGGTTGTGAAGATGGTGCGCCGCGGGAGGATGGTGGAGATCTCCATCAGGGACAACGGCGTCGGCTTCGACGTCGACAGGGTGTTGGGCGAGGAGGGCTACGAGCTCCACTTCGGCCTCAAGTCCCTGGCCGAGAGGGCCCAGCTCTCGGGCGGCGAGGCAAGGGTATCCTCCGCCCGGGGGTCCGGGACCGAGGTCGTCATTCAGATTCCGGAGGAGATCTGAGGTGCCGGGGGCGTCCGCCGCGGGGATACGCGTGGTGATAGCCGAGGACCACGAGGAAGCCAGGCAAACCCTGGCCAGGATGATAAACCTCCAGGAGAGCATGGAGGTCGTGGGAGAAGCCGCCGACGGCGTCGAGGCGCTCGAGCTGGTGAAAGAGTATTCCCCTGACGTTCTTCTCGTGGACATCAGGATGCCCCGCATGGACGGAATCAGCGTCATCAAGAACCTGCGCGGCAACGGGAACGACCTCCGCGTCATCGTCCTCAGCGCGCACGAGGACGAGACTTACGTCGCCGAGGCGATAAAACAGGGCGCTGACGCATACATGCTCAAGGGCATGTCGATCCAGAAAATCGTCGAGGCGATCGGGGAGGTCTTCAAGGGCAAGGCGATACTCTCCCCGGACATCACGAGGCCTCTCGTCAAGAACTACCGGCAGGCGGACGCGATAGTGACGGGGTTCCACCAGACGCTGGACACCAGCGGAGGGCTCGAGGGAATGGTCAAGAGGTTCCTGGAGGAGCTGACACGCCTTCTCGAGGCCGATTTCTCCTGCGTTCTGAGGACCACCGAGAAGCACTCCTCGGGGTTCGAGCTGGTGCAGTACTGCCACGGCGCGGGCGCGGAGTCGGCCCGCGAGGACGGCTGGATGAAGTGGCTGACGTGGATGAAGTGGCTCTCGTACAACCTCAGGGAGCTTGCCGGCAGGGCGACCGGGACGGACCCCGTGGTGCTCAACGACTACAGGTACGTGAACGACGAGTCGGCGGCGATCGACATGACCACGAACATCCTCCTGGTGCCGATCAACACCTGGAGCGGGCAGCGGGGCCAGTTGCTCTGCTTCAGGGAGAAGCCTTTCTCGAGCTCCACGATCGACACGCGCTACATCTACCCGATGGTCGGACAGCTCGGGCTTCTGCTCGAGAACCTGGCGCAGGTGGAGCTGGCGCGCGATCTCGGCAGGGAGCTGGAGACGAAGAACACCCTGCTGCGCAGCATGCTCGCAGCGCTGCTGGACACGTACGAGCTCGAGGCGACACGCCCCGGAGAGCCCCGCGAGATAGCCGGGATCTTTATCGCCGCCAACCCTCTGGAGACACCCTCCTTCGAGTGCTTGATGTCCTCGAACGTGGACGAGGACGCCGTCTCCCGGTTCATGTCGGGCGCCGGAGAGGCGCTCCTGCGGAAGCTGGTCATGGAGCGGACGCAGGTGGACCTGTGCCTGGTCGGAGGCGCG
>CAZAIS010000430.1:0-2766 GCA_964485255.1 uncultured Acidimicrobiales bacterium
TGATCGTGAGCACCGACCGCATCTCGGCGTTCGACGTCGTCATGAACGAGGGTATCCCCGGGAAGGGGCAGGTGCTCAACGAGCTGGCCACTTTCTGGCTGGAGGCTACCGCCGACATAGTCGAGAACCACCTTGTGACCACGGACATGTCGGAGCTGCCGGATGACCTCCAGCCGTTCAAGGACAGGCTCCAGGGGCGCTCGATGCTGGTCGTCAAGGCCGAGCCCCTGCCCGTCGAGTGCGTCGTGCGCGGATACCTGGCGGGCAGCGGCTTGAAGGACTACCAGCAGAACCGCGCCATCTGCGGGATTCCGCTCCCTGACGGCCTGCGCCTGGCTGACCGTCTCCCCGAGCCGATTTTCACACCCTCCACCAAGGCCGAGATCGGCGAGCACGACGAGAACGTCACGTTCGAGGCCATCGCGGAAGTTGTCGGCGAGGAGCTCATGCTGGAGATCGAGCGCCTGAGCCTGGAGCTTTACCAGCGGGGGCTTCAGATAGCCGAGGCCAGGGGCGTGATACTCGCCGACACGAAGTACGAGTTCGGCCTGCACCAGGGGAAGCTGCTGCTGATCGACGAGCTGTTCACCCCCGACTCCTCGAGGTTCTGGCCTAAGGACTCCTGGGAGCCCGGGCGCGAACAGGAGAACCTGGACAAACAGGTACTGCGTGACTGGCTCGAGACCCTTGATTGGGACAAGAAACCTCCCCCACCCACGATCCCCGACCACATAGTCAAAAAGATCGCAGACCAATACTCCTACATCAAGCGCATCCTCCTCGGCGCTTAACTTTTGGGGGTCAGGTCTAGAAAGTAAAGCCTGCCAGTAGAACGGAGGCGGGCTGACGGTTTACCGAAGCGATACAAACGCTTGTCCCCGTCTGTCCCCGCTTTTACGGGCCGATGCAATATTTACGCCTGACCCCAATTCTGTATTACGGGCCGATGCAAGATTTGCGCCTGACCCCAATTTTGCTCTTTATGGAATCGAGCCGGGCGCGGAGCCCGGCTCGATGGTTCTCGGTTTGTTGTCCCGCGCGGCTACTTCTTCTTCGCAGCGACCTTCTTCTTCGCGGGTGCCTTCTTCTTCGCCGCCGACTTCCTCTTGGCGGTCTTCTTCGTGGGCAGCACGAGCTTGAACGGTCCCTTCATGCGCTCGGGGGGTGGCTCCTCCAAGACCGGCTCGTCTCTCACGACCTCGAAATGGTCGATCGCGTGTATCGACGCCGGGCGAGGCTTCTTGGCCCATATAGCCTTCATGCGCATGCCCACCTCGAGCTTCATCTCGTCAAGCTCGTCGCAGAAGTGCATCATCCTGGTGTCAGATCCGTCCAGCATGATCCATACCGCGGTGAAGGGGACCTTCATGAGCGCGCCGTTGTTGGGGTCGATGTACGGGAACCGGACAACCGTGAAGCCTTTGAGGATCCCGTCCGGGCCGCATTCCACCCACTCGTTCATCCCAACGTAGCAGCGGCCGCACACCGCGCGGGGCGGGACGTAAATCATGCCACACTCGGGGCACTTGACGCCCATGATGCGCCCGTTGTCGCGCATCTCGGCCAGGTACTTGCTCCAGTACGGGCCCATGTGCCAGCCGAAGTCGTACTCGATGTGGCCCGACTCGTGGGTAAGCAACTCGTAGCCGTCGGGCGTGACCCTCGACTTCCTCTTGTCTGTATAGATACCCATTCGTTATTACCTCCCTCGACTTATGGCAGATCAGCGCCAAGGATGAATACGTCCGACCAGCTACAACCCCCGAACCCGGTGGCCAGCGCCTTTTTCACGTTCGGGATCTGCCGGTCGCCCGCCCTGCCCATTATCTGCCACGCCGCTTCTCCTACGCGGATGAGGGCTGTCGCGCCGATCGGGTTCGTGGCGACGACCCCGCCGGACGGGTTTATCGGCAGGATGCCGTCCATGTGCGTGGCGCCGCTGCGGATCAACTTGGGGCCCTCGCCTCTCTGGCAGAACCAGAAGGAGTCCATCCACTTGACGCCGGTCGTCGAACAAGGCATGTACAGCTCGCACACGTCGAGGTCCTTGACCGGGTTTGTGATCCCGGCGTACTTGTAAGCTTGCAGGGTAGCCCTCTCGAGGGTGGGCATCCACTGCCACTCCAGGTCCCCAAAGTGTGTGTAGTCGTGACGCACGACCGAAGCGTGGATCCAGGCCGGCTGCGGGGCAATCTTCTTGGCCTTTTCCTCCGCCGCGAATATGACCGCGCAAGCGCCGTCGGAGCGCGGGCACATATCGAGGAACTTCACGGGGTAGGACAGCATCGGAGAGTTCATGACGTCCTCGACGGTAACGTGCATCCTGTTGTGGGCGTACGGGTTGTTTAACGCGTTGTTCCGGTCCCTCGCCGCGACGATCGCCGCGTCTTCCTCGGTCGCGCCGTAGGCTTTCATGTACATGGAGTACTCGGTAGCCAGCGGCCCGATGGCGCCCGCGAACGGGTCGCGCTCGAGAACGGGGTTCGCGCAGGTCGCGATCGCGGCCTGCGTGTCCGACTCCGAGTTCTTCTCCCAGCCGACGCCCATCACGACGTCGAACAGGCCTGACGCCGCGCTGTAGTAAGCGGCGGCGCCGACGGTCGTTCCCGTTGTCCCGCCGGTGGTGACCTTGAACACCGGCTTCATGCACGATCCGAGCCCGTCGGTCGCCCAGGTGTCCACGTAGTTTATGTTCTCGAAATGGTCCATGTTGCCGACGACTATCGCGTCGACTTCATCCAGTGTTATCTGCGCGTCGTCGAGGCA
>CAZAIS010000431.1:0-2737 GCA_964485255.1 uncultured Acidimicrobiales bacterium
TCCACCAGCCTGTCCAGCTTGACCGGCCTCGCGGAGTCGTCCAGCCTCAAGGCGGGGCTCGGCCTGAGCATCTGGCATCCGTAGTGGACCCCTACCTTCATTCCCCGCAGCGGGTGCGTGACTTTTCTGCCGATAACGTCGGGGCCTATCCTGTCGTGCAGCACCTCTACCACGTGGTAGACAGACGCCCTGGAGTTGAACTCCAGGCCTATCCCGGCGAGCCTGGCCGTCACCTCGGCGCGCAACGCGCTGGACGCGTGAAACGCCGATATCGCCGAGCGGAAGGTCGCGTAACACCCGTTGCAGGCCACCAGGAGGTCTCCGCCGTTCTTCTCCGCCAGGGCCAGGTTCCTGGCCGCGGTCAGGTACCAGGCCTCCTCGGACATCGTCTCGACGAGAAACTTCTCAGGGCAGCAGGTGAACCCCTCGATCTCCCTGTACCCGATCCCGACCTTCTCCAGGATGATACGCAGGGACTTCTCGAGAAACGGATACCTGCCGGGAATAGTGCAACCCCAGAAGAATATGTAGTCGTTCACGCTTCCTGACCCTCGTCGATGGACTAGCGCATTCTAGCACCCACCATATCAGCTTTCAATGAGAATCGACCCCGGGAGCCCATGGAGGTTGATGGCACGCAAGACATGCCGCCCGGCCTCACGGCCGGGCGGCATTCCCGGTTGTCGCTTCGGTTGCGTTTCTACAGAATGGACAGGTAGTTATTGAGCTCGTACTCGGTAACGACGGCCCTGTACTCCTCCCATTCGACCTTTTTGTCCTGAATCAGCGAGTTGAAAACGTGGTCCCCGAGGCTTTCTCTCACCAGTTCGCTGCGCTCGGTCAGCTGGATGGCCTCCCACATGTCGGCGGGAAGGCTCTTTATACCCATTTCCCGGCGCTCGCTCTCCGGCATCTCGTAGATGTTCCTCTCAATGGGCTCGGCCAGCTCCAGCCCGTCCTCGATTCCCTTCAGCCCCGCGGCCAGCATCACCGCGAACGCGAGGTACGGGTTGCAGGCCGGGTCCGGCGACCGCAGCTCTATTCGAGTCGAGTTTTCCTTTCCGGGCTTGTAAGTCGGCACCCGGATGAGGTCCGATCGGTTGCGCTGCGCCCAGGAGAGGTAGACGGGCGCCTCGTACCCCGGGACCAGGCGCTTGTAGGAGTTTACGAACTGGTTCGTTACGAGGCAGAACTCGGGGGCGTACTCGAGGAGTCCCGCTATGAATCCTTTAGCCTCGCCTGTCAGGTAATACTGGTCCCCGGGGTCGAAGAAGGCGTTCTTTTCTCCCTTGAACAGCGACATGTGCGTGTGCATGCCGCTGCCGTTCTCGCCCAGTATGGGCTTGGGCATAAAGGTCGCGTGGACGCCGTGTTTCATCGCGACTTCCTTAACAACCAGTCTGTAAGTCATCGCGTTGTCGGCCATCTGTAGCGCGTCCGTGTAGCGGAGGTCTATCTCGTGCTGGCTGGGCCCGACCTCGTGGTGGGAGTACTCGACGCCGATTCCCATCTCCTCGAGTGTCAGCACGGTCTCCCGCCTGAGGTCGCTCGCGAGGTCAAGGGGCGTGAGGTCGAAGTAACCCCCCTTGTCCAGAGTGACCGGTGGAGGCTCCGAGTTCGCGAAGTAATAGAACTCGAGCTCCGGTCCCACGTAAAACGTATAGCCCAGTTCGTATGCCTTCTCCAGGTTTCGGCGCAGCACGTACCGGGGGTCTCCACCATGAGGTGTTCTGTCGGGCTCGAGAATGTCGCAAAACATCCGCGCTACCGCGCTGTGCCCGCTGGGTCGCCAGGGAAGCAGCGCGAAGGTGGAGGGGTCCGGCTGGGCGATCATGTCACTCTCGTCGATCCGCGCGAAACCCTGGATGCTGGATCCGTCGAATCCCATCCCGTTCTCGAGCGCCTCCTCGAGCTCTTCCCTGGTTATCGCGAAGCTCTTGAGAAACCCCAGGACGTCTGTGAACCAGAGCCTGATAAACTTTACGTCGTGCTCCCGCACGGCTTCCAGCACGAATTCCTTGTCCTGGCCTGATGTCATGTCTCCTCCTTACGGCTGGTTCTTGAGTGTCATTGTAAGGAAGGTATGTTTCGTAATTGTTTCGCGTCGGTGAAATGAATGTAACGGTCCATCCGGTCTCAAGCGGAGATGAAGCGGTAACCCACACCGTGAACCGTCTCGATATACGGTGTCGAGCTGTCGATCTTGGCCCTCAGGCGCCTGACGTGCACGTCCACGGTTCGGGTGCCTCCGAAGTACTCGTATCCCCATATGCCCATAAGGAGCTCCTCGCGCGTGTAGGCTCGCCCCGGCACCGAAGCCAGCGTCTTGAGGAGCTCGTACTCCTTGTAAGTCAAATCGAGCGGCCTTCCCTCGAACGTCACCTGCCGGGCGTCGAGGTTTATCACCATTTCTCCGCGCTCGATTGTGCTTCCGTCCCCGCCGCGCCTGGCCCGGAGCGCGTCCACCCTAGCCGCGATCTCCGCCGCCCCGGCGGGCCTTACCACGAAATCGTCGAAGAACTTGAGAATCTCGGACTCCTCGAGCATCTCGAGATCCCTGATCGCGGCTATCAGAGGTGTCTTCGACGCCCGTCCGCCTACCTTTCGGAGGGCCGCGCGGGCCGCGCGGGCCTGGTGCAGGTGCGGTCCGGCGATTACGACGGCCAGGAACGACTCGTCGATCATGCCCGCTATTTCCTCCGCGCGCTCGAACTCGCGGACCTCGCGTCCACTCGCC
>CAZAIS010000432.1:0-2711 GCA_964485255.1 uncultured Acidimicrobiales bacterium
ATCGGCAAGAGGTATGCGAAGGCGGGAAAGCACGAGCTGAGCCTTGGTGACGTGCGGGCGGTGATGACGTCGTACTGGGGGGACGAGCCCGAGCCGATGTCCGGCGACCTCTACAACCCGGATTCACAGCAGATGGCGCTGTTCGTCCCGGCAAGCGGCAGCCTGGAGGTATTCTTCAAGCCGATGGATGGATCGACGCCGCTGGAGCCGGAGTTCGTCAACATACCACTGTAGGGGAGACGTGCTGAAACCGGCCTTGATGTCTTTCCCGCGTGTCCGTCGAACCGCTGGGAGCTATCCGGGTGCTTGAACGGGCGAAGTCATGTAACATTGCCTTGAGTTGCTCAAGGCAAAAGGGGTCGCTACAGGCTTTCGGGCAGGGGGATGAGGACGATGGATGAGTACGACGCGCGAGTTACACCCCGGGAGATAGACGAGAGGGAGTTCGAGTCTCTCGGTAACCTGAAGGAAAAGACAGGGTTTCTGTTGAGGTACGCGGTTCTCGCGCCCTCGGGGCACAACACGCAGCCCTGGAAGTTTTCCATCGCCGGAGACCGCGTGCTCGTCTACGCCGACCGCTCGCGGCGCCTGCCGGTGGCCAACCCCGACGACCGGGAGCTGGTAATGAGCGTCGCGGCGGCCATGATGAACATGCGGGTCGCCGCGGCCCGCTTCGGCCTCGCCTGTGACGTGTCGTACCTGCCCCAACCCGGCGGTGACGACCTGCTGGCTGAGGTAACAATTAGCGAAGACGGGGATCCGGACACCGAGTTGATGGAGCTGTTCGACGCGATCAAGGCGCGCTGGACCGACCGGTTCCCATACGACGGCAGGAGGCTTTCGGCCGAGGACCTCGCCCTGCTCGAGCCTTACACTGAATTCGGCGGGGCCTCCGCCCTCTTCATCACTGAAGCGCCGAAAATGGACAGGATCGCGGATATCGTGTCCCGAGGCGGACTTGCCAGGATGTCCGACAAGGCTTTCACGCGGGAGCTCTCGGAGTGGATACGGCCCAACAGCACGTTGAAGGCCGACGGCATGCTTGCTTCCTCCCTGGGCATACCCCAGCTCGTATCGGCGATCGCGCCCTGGGTAGTAAGGACGTTCAACTCCAGTAAATCACAGGCGAAAAAGGACTCTCAACTGGTTCGTGAAAGCGGCGCGGTGGTCGTCCTTCACGGCGCCGACGATACCAGGAGCGTCCTGGAAGCGGGTGAGTTGCTCGAGAGGCTGCTTCTCAAGCTGACACGGCACGACATGCGCTACTCGTTTTTCAACCTCCCCGTAGAAATCGACGAGCTGAGGGCACAGATAAAGGACCTCCTCGGCCTCGATGACGAGCCCCAGTTGATGCTTCGCGTCGGATATGGTACTGCAGCCAGGATAGCGTCCCTGAGGCGTCCGCTGAATGAGGTTCTGACGGGCTGACCGGAACGAGAGCATGCCGGCGCGCGGTACGGGCGCCGCAATCCTTGACCGCGACGCTTCCATGCGTTTTCCTTTGTGATATCAGATGCGTGTAACCCCGCGGGGGCAAGTGGAATGGGTGTGGATCGCGAGCCCGAGACAGGAGGTCTCGATGAAGATAGACAGCCCCGATAGGTACATCGAGAGCCTAAGGAAGCTCGACAGGGAAGTCTGGGTACTTGGGGAGAGATGCTCAAGCACCGTCGATCACCCGGTGATAAGACCGAGCACCAACAGCGTGGCACAGACCTACGATCCCGGGGACGAACCCGGCGCCGAGGAACTGCTGTTCGCCCGGTCGCACCTGTCGGGCAGGCGCATCAGCCGTTTCACCCATATTCACCAGGGCACCGACGACATGGTGGCAAAGGTTTTGCTTCTCAGGCTGCTGGGGGCTCGTACGGCTACCTGCTTCCAGCGTTGCGGGGGGATGGACGAGTTGAACGCCCTGTACTCCGCGACGTTCGAGGTGTCGGATGACAACGGCACGGATCACCACCGGCGTTTCCAGGAGTATCTCGACTACGTCCAGGATGAAAACGTCGTGGTCGACGCGGCAATGACCGACGTAAAGGGCGACCGCTCGCTCAGGCCGTCCGAGCAGAGTGACCCTGACATGTTCCTGCGCGTCGTCGACCGCACCCCTCAGGGCATCATCGTCCGCGGCGCCAAGGCCCACCAGACCGGTGCTCTAAGCTCACACGAGATCCTTGTGGTGCCAACGACCGCGATGCGCGAAGGCGAGGCCGATTACGCGGTCGCGTTCGCGGTCCCGGCGGACGCACCCGGGGTCAAGTTCGTTGCCGGGCGCCAGCCCTCCGACACCAGGAAGCTGGAGGGTGGAACACTCGATACCGGAAATCCCTCTTACGGTTCGCAGGAGGCATTAATTGTCTTCGACGACGTGTTCGTGCCGAACGAGCGCGTCTTCCTGGACTGCAGGCCTGAGTACTCGGGCAGGATCGTCGAGAGGTTCGCCGCGTTCCATCGTCAGAGCTACGGGGGATGCAAGTCCGGGATCGGGGACGTATGTATCGGGGCGGCCAAGCTGGCCGCTGATCTGCAGGGCACCTCGCGCGTGAGCCACGTCCGGGACAAGATAACCGAGATGGTACACCTGAACGAGACACTATTCTGTTGCGGGATAGCGGCAGGCGCCCGTGGAAGGGTAGCGCCAGGTGGGGGATACGAGGTGGACCCTCTCCTTGCCAACGTGTGCAAGCTTAACGTGACGAGGTTTCCCA
>CAZAIS010000433.1:0-2710 GCA_964485255.1 uncultured Acidimicrobiales bacterium
AGGAGCGCGTCCAGTTCGGTGCCCCCATCGGAAAGAACCAGGGCGTGAGCTTCAAATGCGCGGACATGCTAATGGAAATCGAGCTGGCGCGCATCGCGACCCTTCGCGCGGCCTGGATGGCCGATCAGGGGCGGCCCTACACGAAGGAGGCGGCCATCGCCAAGCTGTTCGCGAGCGAAACCTGCATGAGGGCCGCGAGCGACGCCGTCCAGATCCACGGCGGCTACGGTTACATCGAGGATTACCCGGTCTGCAGGTACTTCAGGGACTCGAAGATCATGGAGATCGGTGAAGGAACGTCCGAGGTGCTCAGGATAGTGCTGTCGAGGTTGCTCGGCATCTAGGCGGGAACACCCGCCTTCAGGTGCTTTGACCAAGGAGGTTGATTGATTTGGCGGAGACCGTAATCGTTGGAATGGCAAGGACGGCTTTCGGCCGGCTGGGCGGAGCCCTCGCGGACGTTCCCGCGGTGGAGCTGGGGGCCGTGGCGGCAAGAGAAGCGGTGGCGAGGTCCACGGTTCCTACGGAGGAGCTGGAGTACCTGTTGATGGGCCAGGTCATCACCGGCGGGGTCGGCCAGATGCCCGCGCGGCAGGCTTCGCTGAAGGCGGGCTTCCCCATGGACCTTCCAGTGATAAATCTGAACAAGGTCTGCATATCCAGCATCAGCGCTCTGGTCATGGCCGACCAGATAATCCGTTGCGGGGACGCAGATTTGATAATCACCGGCGGCATGGAGAGCATGAGCCAGGGCTGTTACTACGTTCCCAAGGGACGGTTCGGGTACCGCATGGGCAACGGCAAGCTGATAGACGGCATGATACACGACGCCCTCTGGTGCGCGATCAACGACTGGCACATGGGAGAAGGGACCGACCGGGTGGCCGACGAGTTCGGGACCACCCGCGAAGAACAGGACCTCTGGTCCGCGCGCAGTCAGCAGCGGGGCGGCCGCGCAGAAGGCCGGCAAGTTCGCCGAGGAGATCGTTCCGGTAGAAGTGAAAGTGAAGAAGGAGATCAAGACGGTCGACCGGGACGAGCACATCCGCCCCGATACGACAATCGAGGCTCTTGCGAAACTCCGGCCGGCATTCCGCAAGGAAGGCACCATTACCGCCGGAAATGCATCAGGCATCAACGACGGCGCAGCCGCTCTCATGGTGGCTTCCAGGAAGAAGGCCGAGGAAATGGGATTGAAGATACTTGGGACTGTCATCTCGCACGGCATGGTGACAGACAAGCCCGAGTACCTTGCGACCGTGCCGGGAAACTCGATCAAGAAAGCGCTCGCCAAGATCGACATGACACCCGATCAAATTGACCTCTACGAGATCAACGAGGCCTTCGCCGCGGTCTGCTGGCACTCTACGAAAATGCTGGGGCTTGATCCCGAGACTGCCGAGAACATCAACGTGAACGGAGGCGCGATCGCCCTCGGGCACCCCGTAGGGGCCAGCGGCGCGAGAATCGTGATGAGCCTGGTGAACGAGCTCAGGCGCCGCGGAGGCGGCATCGGCGCCGCTGCCATCTGCGGAGGCGGAGGCCAGGGCGACGCGGTGATAATAAAGGTCGAATGAGAGAGCGTCCGCGGCTCGAGGTCAGAATCTAATCGGAGGTGGAGCTATGTTCCAGTTGAATGAAGAGCAGAAGATGTTTCAGGAGTCCATCCGGCAGTTCGCGAAGGACGTGGTAGAGCCCCGGGCGGCGGAGATAGACGAGAAGGGCGAGTTTCCCTGGGACATGGTGGAGAAGCTGAAGGAGAACGGCTTCATGGGCCTGCCGTTCGCCGAGGAGTACGGCGGAGAAGGTGCCGACCTGCTGACGCTTTGTGTCGCCATCGAGGAGCTCGCCAAGGTATGTGTCAATACGTCGCTCATAATCGGCTGCCAGGAGCTCGGCTCGACCCCCATCAAGCTGGGGGCGAACGATGAGCAGAAAAAGAAGTACCTTCCCCAACTGGCCTCGGGCGAGAAGCTCTGCGGTTTCGGACTTACGGAGCCGGAAGCGGGGTCTGACGCGGCCTCCATGAAGACCCGCGCTGTGAAGAAGGGCGACAAGTACGTCCTGAACGGAACCAAGTGCTTTATAACCAACGGCGGCGTAGGCGAGATCTTCTCGGTATTCGCGATGACCGATCCCGAGAAGGGCGTAAGGGGCATATCTGCCTTCATAGTCGAGAAGTCATACCCCGGCTTCAACGTGGGAAAACACGAGGAGAAGATGGGGATAAGGGGGTCGTCAACCACCGAGTTGATCTTCGAGGACATGGAGGTGCCGGAGGAGAACCTGCTCTGGCAGGAGGGCAAGGGGTTCAACCTCGCCATGATGACCCTGGACCGCACCCGCGCGTCCATCGGCGCCCAGGGTCTTGGGGTCGCCGCCGGCGCGCTGGACATCGCAACCGCGTACATGAAGGAGCGCGTGCAGTTCGGCAGGCCCATCGCGGCGCTGCAGGGGCTGCAGTTTATAGTCGCCGACCTCGCCATGCAGGTCGAGGCCGCCCGCTCAATCGTCTACCGCGCGGCCTGCGCGGTGGACAACGAGGAGCCGGGGTTCAGCGCCCTGTCGGCGATGGCCAAGTGCTTCGCGACGGACGCGGCGATGAAGGTCACCACCGACTGCATACAGCTCATGGGCGGGGTCGGATACATGAAGGACTACCCCGTGGAGCGCATGATGCGAGACGCCAAGATCACCCAGATCTACGAGG
>CAZAIS010000434.1:0-2709 GCA_964485255.1 uncultured Acidimicrobiales bacterium
GAAAGGTAGGGCGGGAGACCTCCATGCGCTCGGCGGCGTCCCCCTGGTAAAGGTCCTCTATGTCCGCGAGCCTCAAAGCTTCCAGTTCCTCCACGCTCAGGCTCACGACATCGAGCACCCGCATGGGAACTCCGTGCGGCTTGAAGAACCCGTACGCGGGCTCGTCCCTGACACACCTCGGCTTTCTCGGCCTGGGCATCAGAACCTCCTGAAGGCGGCCTTTACATCAAATGGACATATGTTCATAATTGACGATAGCCCATACGCTCGTTTCAGTCAACGCGCAAAATAGGGGTCAGGCGTATATTTTGCATCGGCCGGTCGCACAGCCCGGGCGCGCGTGGAAGGCCGAGCACAATACAAGCCGATCGACGCGGCGCCGGCCCACCGGAGGGGCGGACCCGCAGACCTGCAAAAGGAAAGGGGCCGGAGATGGAAGTCAAGGTATCGATACTCTGCGACAACATGGCGGGGCCGGTTTCGGTCAAGGGGGAGCACGGGCTCGCGGTGCTCCTGGAGGTGGAAGGCAGGAGCTTTCTCTGGGACTGCGGGCAGTCGGACGTGACCGCGCACAACGCCCTGCTCCTGGGTTGCGACCTGCGCAAGATCGATGGAATCGGGATATCGCACGGCCATTTCGATCACGCGGGAGGACTCCTGTCGGTGCTCCGCGTGTCGGGCCCTAAAAAGATATATATGCACCCCGACGCCCTCGAGCCGAAGTACGCGGTGGCCGGAGATTTCAAGAGGTACATAGGCATACCGTTCCGCAGTGAGATTCTCGAGATGCCGGGGGCGGGCCTCCAGCTTTCCCGGGAACCGGTGGAAGTGCTGCCGGGAGCGCGTCTCACTGGTGAGGTCCCCAGGGTTACCGAATTCGAGGGCTTCGAGGCCGGTCTCTACCACGAGGCGGACGGCGAGTTGCAGCCCGACCCGTTCACGGACGACCAGTCCCTCATCATCGACACCCCCGAGGGCGCGATCGTGCTCACGGGCTGCGCCCACTCCGGCCTGGTAAACGTACTCAAGCACGTGCTCGAGACATCTAAGACGAATAGGATCAAGGCGGTCGTCGGTGGCACACACCTCGGCCTGGGCGCGACACCCGAGAGGGTAAGCTCGACGCTCGACTTTCTCGAGGAGATCCTGCCAGACAGGATCGTGCCCTGTCACTGCACGGGCCTGAACGCGGCGATACTCATGATGCAGCGATTCAAGGACAGGGTTATCCCGGGCCAGGCCGGCCTTTCGCTTCCCCTGTAGAAAGAGAGCGGGAAAGGAGTACGCCGGATGAAGCTGGGACTTATAATTACCCAGACGGATCCCGAGACGGTCTTCAACGCGCTGCGCCTGGCTCTCTACAGCCTGGAGCAGGGGGACGAGGTCCGCGTGTTCCTGTCGGGGAGAGGCGTGGAGATCGACCGGATAGATGACGAGCGTTTCGACGTGAAGGGCCTGGCCGCCCGGGTGCTGGGATCCGGAGGCGTTTTCCTCGCCTGCGGGGCGTGCTTGAAGCTGAGAGACTCGGAAGGCTCGGAGGTCTGTCCCCTGTCCACTCTCAAGGACCAGTACGAGGTCGTCCGCGACTCCGACAGGGTCGTCACGTTCTGAGCGCGGGAGGAGAACTCGCGATCAGGGTCGCTGTGCCGCGACGGACGCGCTATTTCGACCCGGCAGCGCCGCCGGGAGAGGAGGAGGCGGAACATGTTCAACCCGGAGAAGTGTGACGACTGTGGCGACTGCCTCGTGATGTGCCCGTACGTGGAGTACGGACGCGAGCAGGCGGTGGATGAATTCAAGCGCCTGCGGGCGGGCGAGACGCCCGACATAGTGAGCCTCTGTGTCACATGCGTCGCCTGCAACCAGTTCTGCGAGAAAGGGGCGAATCCCTTCGACCTGATCCTCGAGCGCCAGGAGGAGACAGGGGTCCTCAACATTCCTGAGCAGAACACCCAGATGTTCCGCAACCTGCCCGAGGCGCCTAGCGAAATCATCCCCGGCGACCCGGACAAGCCCACCCTGTCACTATGCAGCGTCGGGGAGTTGCTCCCCGGTCTCTTCGAAGGGCCCCTCTTCGAGGGCATGACCGTGCTCAAGGGAGGGGACTACTTCTGCGGCCTGGGCTGGGTGCACCTCGGGCGTGAGACACCGGTGCGCGAGAACGCGCCCAGGGTGATCGAGAACCTGGCCTCAACAGGCGCGGGCGAGATCGTTTTCTACCACGACGACTGCTACGCGCTTTTCGCCTCGATGGCGAAAGACTTCGGTCTCGAGGTGCCGTTCCGCAGCGTCCACATAATCGAGTACCTCCTCGAGGAGGCCGGTCGGCGGGCGGGAGATATTAAGCCGCTGGGCCTGCGTGTCGCCTACCAGCAGCCCTGCGCGTCCCGCTATACGCCCTGGAAGGACGAGCAGCTCGACGAGCTGTTCGATCTGATCGGGGTTGAAAGGGTCGGGCGCGAGTACGACCGCGCGAGCGCCCTGTGCTGTGGTTCGCCGCTGATGCCGCGCGACAGGGAAAGGGCCATGGGGATCAAGGAGCGCAACATCACCGACGCCACCACGAACGGCGCCGAAGCGATGGCGTACCTGTGCCCCCTGTGCGTGCTGAACCTGCGTAAAGTGGCGGCGCCCGCCGGGCTGGAGAACTACCACATTATCGAGCTCGTGAAGCGGGCGCTTTTCGGCGCTTGAGGAACAGGCCTTCCC
>CAZAIS010000435.1:0-2699 GCA_964485255.1 uncultured Acidimicrobiales bacterium
GAGTGCGCCGAGGCGCTGGAGGCGCTGAGTTCCAGAATCGGACCCAGGGAGAACCTGGTGGACATCAGCATCAGCGAGTTCGAGCGGACGCGCTACACGATTCCGGAGACACTCGCCAAGCGCGCGGAACACGTAATCTTCGAGGATACGCGTGTTGAGGAAGCGGCCAGGTGCCTGGAGCGCGGGGACGCGCTTACGCTCGGCCACCTCATGAATCGCTCGCACGAGTCGCTGCGGGACCTCTTCGAGGTGTCCAGCCAGGAGCTGGATGCGTTGCAGGAGATATCCCTGGATCAGCCGGGCGTATGGGGGTGCCGGATGACCGGGGCGGGATTCGGCGGGTGCGTCGTCACGCTGATCAAGACGGATAACGTCGAGAGCTACCTGCGTCGGGTTCCCCGCCAGTACTGGGAATCCACCCACTACGACGCGGAGTTCATCGTGACCAGGCCCGGTGACGGCGCCCATAGGCTCTGAGGCCATGAAGATACTCGTCACGGGCGGGGCCGGCTACATAGGATCGGTTACGGCGAGGATGCTTGGCAACCTCGGGCACCAGGTTCTCATCCTGGACAACCTCTCCAAGGGCCACCGGGCGGCCGCGGGTGAGGCGGACCTGGCGGCTATCGACGTCGAGGACCCGGGGCCCCTCCTCCAGTGCTGCACGCGGTTCTCCCCGGATGCGTGCGTCCATTTCGCCGCGAGGAGCCTCGTCGGGGAGTCCATGGAGCGGCCACTTCCCTATTTCGCCACCAACCTGGGCGGCACGATGAATCTCGCGCGAGCCCTCATGGAGTCGGGATGCGGGATCATGGTGTTTTCGTCAACGGCGGCGGTGTACGGCTCGCCGGGACGGACGCCGATCCCGGAGGACTCCGAGACCGAGCCCATCAACCCGTACGGGCTCACCAAGCTGATGGCCGAGCGCATGCTCGCGGAGCTCGACCGCACGAGCGCCATGCGCTACGTTTCCCTGAGATACTTCAACGCGGCGGGGGCCGACCCGGAGGGCGGTCTCGGGGAGGACCACGACCCGGAGACCCACCTCATCCCCCGCCTGATCGCCGCGGCCCTGGGATCGGAGCCGGGAGCGCGCCTTTTCGGCTCGGATTACCCGACACCCGACGGGACGTGCGTGCGCGACTACGTCCACGTCCTGGACCTCGCCCGCGCCCACGTCCTGGCGCTGGAGCACCTCTCGGGTGGGGGTGGCTCCGAGGTCTTCAACCTCGGCAACCAGAAGGGGTTCTCCGTGCGCGAGGTGATCGAAACGGTGAAGGACGTTTCCGGAAACGATTTCGAGGTCATCGAGGAGCCCCGCCGCGAAGGCGACCCTCCCGTGCTGGTCGCTTCATCCGACAGGGTAAAGTCCACCCTCGGCTGGGAGCCCCTGTTCCCCGAGCTGCGAGATATCGTGGAGACGGCCTGGAGCTGGCACTCTTCGCACCCCGAGGGCTACTCCGACTGATCCCCTTCGACCGGTCCGTGGCGCCCGCTCCAACCGGGACTAACCGGGAGGCGGACCGGTCGGGCCGGGCCGGCCTGCCTCCGGAACACCGCGCCCCTCGGTCACATGCCGCCCGGGTCCGCGGGCCCGCCCTCGAGGGCGCCCAGCAACTCCGCCATCGGCAGGTAGCGATCGGTTATCACGGCGTCCACCCCCCAGGCGTGCAGCTTCCGGAAATCATGCTCGTCGTTGACGGTCCAGGCGTAGACCTCCAGGCCCATGTCATGGGCTTTCTCGACAAGTTCCCCGTGGATGTTGTTGAAGTACGGAGCGATGATGCCGGCACCCGCTTCGCGCGCCCTGCGCAGTTTCTTTTCCCAGCCGTAGGGTATCCTGTAAAGGTGGCCCGTCAGCGCGGACGGGACGATCCTCTTGTACTCGTCGACTATCTCCCTGTCGAAGGAAGTCACTACCGCGTCGAGCAAGACGCCGTAGGAGTCCAGCATAGCCGCGACGGCCTCGGCGGGCGCGTCCTTTATCTCGATGTTGAAGGAGACCCAACCCGCCAGCTTCTCCAGGACCTCCCGCAGTAGCGGCCTCTCGGGGGAGAGCTTCTTCAGCTCCGCGTATGTTGTCCGGCCGACGCTTCGCCCCCAGACGGTCCCGTCGTGGCATATCACGAGCTCGCCGTCCTCGGTACTCCTGACGTCGGTCTCTATCATCCGGACGCCCGCCTCGACAGCTTTCTCCATCGCCTCGACCGTATTGTCGAGCCCGAACCCCCTGCCCCCCCTATGCGCTATTAACCTCACTCCCCCCCCTTAACTTTTCGGGGTCAGGTCTAATTTGTTAAGTCTGCGGCAAACCGAGGCGCACGCCCTAATCGCCACGAGCCCGAACCGGCGGGCCTCGACACCCGGACCGTCGACTCACGCCTTCTTCGGGTTGCTATTTCCATCCGATTCTATCCGACAATCCGCGCGCCGTGTGTTATACTTTCCTCCCCGGAAAGGACCTGATATGACGAACCCTGAACGGCGACGGCTGATCGACAGGATAAAGACGATCGAAGAGCGATTGATCGTCGTTGTCAATCCCATGAGCAAGCGCGGCCCCGAGAAGGCGTCGAGCGTGCGGAGCCTGATACGCCGCGAGGGGATGAACCTGGAGGAGACGTCGACCGACCACCCCGACGATTTCGGGCAGACCATCGAGTTCTGGTCGAAGAGGTTCGGCGGCTCCCGCATCATCA
>CAZAIS010000436.1:0-2694 GCA_964485255.1 uncultured Acidimicrobiales bacterium
TGGGCCCGGGACTCCGACTTCCTGTACAGCCCCGCGGACGGCATCGCGGCGCTGCCGGCCGGTGGGAAGGCCGTAAAGATCGGGACGGAGGGCTTGAACGAGTGGTTCACCACCGGGGAGCACGTGACGCTGGACGCGGGCAAGCCGCCTGTAGCGAAGGGCAGGCTGATCGTTTACGCGCCCGACGGCTCCGTGTCGTACGATACCGCCCTGGACGGCGGCCCGACCGAGGTCCTCCCCGGAAGCAGGGTAATGGTGGCCGGCGTACCCGGCTACGAGCTGAAGGTGACCACCAAGCCGGTCCCCGGCTCCTGACGCGCCGCTCCCGGCCGACCGGTGACGGATTCCACGTTGAGAAGCTGCCGGACCGGCGAGGGCCGCAAGAAACGTGGGAGAACCAGGACGCGGCCCCACCTCTCCGGCCAGCGCCCGCCCGGGTAAACTCACTCACGAAGGACAACCTCGCTTATCTGTCTAATTAGGCTGTGTAGTCGGCTCCAGTGGCATAAGCATCGTTTCGCTTCCAGTCGGTGCTGCTGTTCAACCATTGGGGCGTATTTGCTGTCACTGGCACGTGATAGGCTTGAGTTGGGAAGAAAGGGATAACGGATGCACAATCGGAAAGAAACACATCAGGACTCGCCGATCATACTGCCGATCGATGATCCCTTTGATACTGAGCACATCAGGTTGGGCGGCTCTTCGCCTTCGCTGCAAGTCGAGGCAGAGATTGCTGTAAGGCAATGGATTGCTGAGCATGGAGAACTAGCCGGTGGAGGGGCGGAGGAATGCGCGAGTCAAGAGAAGCCAGGGCTGAACCTCTCGGGAACCTAGGCAGCGGACGAGACCATTTCAGCAGAGACTACACCGCTATACTCTATTCCCATGCTTTTCGGCGCCTGAAGCATAAAACTCAAGTCTTCTTCTACTCGCAGAACGACCATGTCTGCACAAGATTAGACCACTCGCTCTACGTGGCATCGATCTCTGAAATCGTGTGCATAAACCTACACGAGAAGGGGATAGCAACAGACTCCATGACCGCCAAGGCTATCGGAATTGGTCATGACCTCGGACATGCCCCCTTCGGACACGCGGGCGAACATGTATTGGACAATCTGGCCAAAGGTATTGGCGGATTCTCGCACGAAAGGCACGGCTTGAGAATTGTGGACAAGATCGAGAAGCCCAGGGGCCGAAGTCCAAGTATCGGTCTCGACCTGACCCAGGCAGTCCGCGACGGCATCGTGAATCATTGTGGTGAAGACAAATCGACCACGATCATCCCTTCGACCAGTCCAAATCTTGAAACCCCTTCCTCGCCGTTCACTATTGAGGGCTGCGTCGTGAGATTGATAGACAAAGTAGCCTACCTCGGAAGGGACTTGGAGGACGCTGTTATCGCTGGTCTCATAGCGGAGTCCGACATCCCTGCCGATATCAAGGCTCTCATCGGGACCAGGAACGGCGAGGTGGTTGACTTCTTCGTCGGTGATATTATTGATTCTTCTAGGGAAAGCGAAATCAGGTTGTCTGAGCAGGCCGGCCGGCTCATGAACACACTGATTGAGTTTAACTACGAGCGTATCTACAACCACGAGAGCCTTGCCGCTTTCAAGAAGCGGGTTAGCGACGTCCTCGAGACACTTTTTGAGAGGTTTATGAGAGTACTCAAAGAATGCGGCAACCGTATCGACCTCTATCTTAGAAGCGAGAGCCTTCCCGTAGTAAAGGTGCTGGGAAAGTACGTTGGAGACAGAGGCTGCCTCTATTTCGATGAAGAAAGGAGCCTGTATCCTGACGACGAAGCTTTGTGCACCAGAATCGCTGTAGATTACCTGTCTACCCTTACGGACGCTTTCGTCTTCGAAGCGTGCAAGCAGTACTTTCAACCCAAACCGATAATCTAGCCGGACAGTAAGGCGACAACGACTCCTCTGCACTCTGCGAAAAACCGGAGCTTCCTTCTAAGACTGCTTACAACTGCTGCCGAGCGCCAGCGTCACAGCTCATGCCAAGAGAACCTGTGTTGTCGAACGATCGGGACGGCCGCCAGCGATTACAATCCGTCCGGGAAGCGCATCTCTTTGACAAAGAGGTTCTTATACCCCCGGTAAGTCGAGAGCTCGAAGTACTCGACGCGCCTCGCGAGGGCCCGCATGGCCGAGCGCTTTTCCCTGTCCAGGAGCGCCAGGAGAGCGCCGACTTTCGCCGAGTTGCCCACGAAGGTTGCCTTATCGGCCAGCTCGCCCGGTATCAGGCCCAGCCCGACGAGGCTCCCCAGCCGCAGGTGCCGGCCGAAACCCCCGGCGATATTCACCCGGGCTACCTCGTCGAAGGTCATGCCCTGGGCCTCCAGCAGGGCCTCGATCCCCGACCTGACGGCGCCCTTCGCCAGTTGCACCTGCCGGATGTCCCGCTGGGAAACGAAGACGGTCCCGCCGGGGCCCTCAAAGAGAAGGAACTTCCTGTCGTCGTCTTCGTAGAAACGCTGGGCCAGTCCGGGATGTCCGCCGTTCTCGAGGAACCCGGCCCGGTCCTGCATCCTGCCGGACGGATTGATTGCCCCGCTGCGAAGCAGCTCCGCGACCGCGTCCACGACGCCGCTCCCGCTCAGGCCCCCCGGCGGAGCGCCGCCGACGGTCGTCAGGCCGACCTCTCCCCCATCTATCTCGACCCGCTCGATGGCGCCAT
>CAZAIS010000437.1:0-2678 GCA_964485255.1 uncultured Acidimicrobiales bacterium
ACTGTCGAGCCTGCGAGAAGTGGTCGCTTTCCTGGAAGGGGAGGAGAGACAGCCCACGCGGGTCGACCCCAGGGACCTTCTCGTCGAGCACTCGGATGGGGCCCCCGATCTCTCGGAGGTAAAGGGGCAGGAATCCGCCAGGCGCGCACTCGAGGTAGCCGCGGCCGGGGGACACAACCTGCTCATGGTCGGGCCGCCGGGGTCGGGCAAGACAATGCTTGCGAGGCGGCTGCCGGGCATACTCCCTCCGCTGACCGTTGACGAGGCCCTCGAGGTGACGCGCATCCACAGCATCGCGGGAAAGGTACCTCCCGGAGGCTCCCTTGTAGGCGACAGGCCGTTCCGTACCCCTCATAACTCAATCAGCGCCGTAGGACTCACCGGCGGTGGCGTTCCGATCCCGCGTCCCGGCGAGGTATCCCTGGCCCACTGCGGAGTGCTTTACCTGGACGAGCTGACCCTTTATCCACGCAACGCGCTCGAGTCTCTCCGCGTGCCCCTGGAGGACCAGATGGTTACAATAGTGCGCTCCATGGTCACGGTCACTTACCCGAGTCGTTTCAGCCTCATTGCCTCGATGAACCCATGTCCTTGCGGCTACCTGGGGGACCCCCGCCACGAGTGCGCGTGCGGCGTCGGCGACATACAGAGATATCGTGCCCGCGTATCGGGCCCGCTGATGGACCGCATGGACATCCAGATCGAGGTTCCGAGGCTGACCCGTGCTCAGCTCATGGAGCGCGGAAGGGGTGAGCCGTCTGAAGCCGTGAGGCGGCGCGTGCTCGCGGCAAGGCTCCTGCAGGAACGACGTTTCGCGGGCACCGACGTGTTCTGCAACGCGGCGATGACCGGGGCGATGCTCGATGCTTACTGTGCCACAAGCGCACAGGGCGAAGAGTTTCTCGGCATGGCCGTCGAGCGGCTCGGTCTGTCGGCGCGCTCTTACCACCGCGTCCTGAAGGTCGCCAGGACCATCGCCGATCTCGCGGACAGCGAGCGCGTGGAGGTCGAGCACATCGCGGAGGCCGTTCAGTACAGGTGCCTGGAGCGCGGTGACAGTGCTTTCTCGGCGGCGGCATGCTGAGCAGGGGAGAGGTGGCCGGGATGATGCCGGACGCGAACCCGAGCCTCGCGCGCGACAAAGCCCACCTGGTCGGCCTGCTCTGCCTTTCGGGAATGACGCCGCGCCGACTGCGCGAACTCCTGGCTCTCTTCGGCTCGCCCTCTGGAGCGTGGGAGGCGGTAGCCAGGGGTGCCGCCGGGAGCCACGACCCGGAGGCTTCGACGTGGAAGCGCCGGTGTGCAGGCACAGATCCCGAGAGACTTTTCCTCGAGATCGGTGCCATGGGCATAAGGGTGATCGTAAGGGGGGAGCCGGATTACCCCTCTTCGCTCGCGCAGATACACGATCCACCGGTGGCACTGTTTGCGCGGGGCCGCCTTCCCGCGCCGGAGCACTGTGTGGCGCTAGTCGGCTCGCGAAAGGCGACACGTTACGGTCTCGACGTCGCGAGGTGGCTCGCCCAGGGCATCGCGACCGCGGGCGTATGCGTCGTCAGCGGCGCCGCCCACGGCATCGACGCCGCCGCGCACGATGGAGCCTTGTGCGGAAACGGGAGCACGATCGCGGTACTCGGGTGCGGGGTGGACGTAGTCTATCCGAGGGCCAACGCCAGGCTGTTCGACAGGATCGAGCAGAGGGGAGCCATCCTCTCCGAGTACCCCCCCGGTACCGAGCCCCGGCCTCACCGGTTCCCCGCCAGGAACCGCATCATAGCCGGCCTGTCACAAGCGGTGGTCGTCGTGGAAGCTTCCGGCAGGAGCGGGGCCCTGATTACCGCTGACTGCGCGCTGGCTGAAGGCCGTGAAGTCATGGCGGTGCCGGGCCAGGTTCTCTCCAATAACAGCCGGGGCACGAACTCGCTTATCCGCGGCGGCGCCGCGCTGGTGAGCAGCCCGGGGGACGTCCTGGCGGAGTTGGGGCTGGCTCCGGTGTCGTGTGAGTCACACCGGGTCGAGCTAGAGACGGCAGATCTTTCACCGGAAGAGAGTTCTCTGATGCGAGCCCTCGAGGGAGGTCCCACCGACGTGGATACGCTGCTGCTGGAGGTCGCGATGCCTGCCGGGAGAGTCATATCAACGCTGGGTTCGCTCGAGATCAAGGGGCTTGTATCATGCGCCGCCGGCGGAGTCTATCAAAGGAGGTGCGCCCGGCGATCCCCCGGCCGCGACACGGGCGGTCGTCCGGATGTCACGACATAATAATAATGGTTATAATCTGAGCTGACGTATTCCCGGGCCGCATCGTTTGCGAGGAACTCCAGCGCGAAATGGTTTCAACCGATGATTCGCCTCCGGTCGCTTCCCCAGAGGTTATTGAACCTGCGGGGTCCGAAGGCACGGCGATATGCTTGGGCAAGAAAGCCAACCCGGTCAGTCGCAAGACGATTGCCGTCCTGCTCGCACTGCTGATTCTGTTCACAATGCTGAGGGTGTTCAATGTTGGACACGTCGTTGCCTGGGACGAAGCGGTAAACGCCCTTTCCTACGTTGAAATCGCGCAAGGACAAAGCAGCAGCCCATTCTACAAGAGCTTCAAGCGCCATCCGCCGATCTACAGCGCCCTGGGAATAGCCTTTGCGGGGATCACGCATGCGTCAAAGGATGCCGTCTCGACG
>CAZAIS010000438.1:0-2673 GCA_964485255.1 uncultured Acidimicrobiales bacterium
ACGATCAGGCCCACTATCGCGGCAATCGGTATAAGAATCGAGATTCCGAACCATACGTATTTGCGCCCGATAAAATCGAAGTCGCCCTTCCGCCTGAAGACCTTCACGAGGCCTCACCCCCCCGGGAAGCCTCCTCGGTGTGAACGCCGGAGGCCCATGGCCTCTCCAGAAGCTTCCACTCGGCAAATAGAGCCGTAATGGGGTGGTCGAAGAAATAGGAAATGAATACGTCGATGATAGTCGCGATTCCCAGTGTCAGCGCGAATCCTCTCACCGAGCCCACCGCGAACAGGTAGAGGATCGCCGCGGCGGTGAAAGAGACCGTGTCTGCGGCGATTATCGTCCGGAAGGCCGACTTGTAGGCGGTATCGACGGTCGAACGGACTGTCCTCCCGGCGCGGAGTTCCTCCTTCAGCCTCTCGAAGTACACTACGCTGGAGTCGGCCGATATACCGACCGATACGATTATGCCGGCGATTCCCGCCAGGGTCAGGGTCCAGAAGCTGTTCAGCACGCAGATGAACCCGTAAATCATGCCCGCGAATACGCACAGGCTAAGGCAGGTCACGAGCCCGAGAACGCGGTAGAACAACAGCATGAAGAGCGCCACCAGCGCGAGCCCCACGATCCCCGCGATGAGCCCCTTCTTCAGGGAGTCGCGGCCGAGCGTTGCGGTAACGTCGTTCTCGGTGAGGAGCTTGAGCTCGACCGGCAGGGCGCCGGTGTTGATGACGATCGCCAGGTCCTTGGCCTCCTGGTCGGTGAAGTCCCCGGTGATGTTGCCCTTTCCTTCAGTGATGGGCTCCTTGATATTGGGGGCCGACTCGACCACGTAGTCGAGGACTATGGCAAGCTGCTTATTGACGTTCGCCTGGGTCAGGTCCGCGAACTTCTTCTTGCCAGCATCGGTCAGGGTGAAGTCGACTTGAGCCGCCCCTTCGGCGACACTCACCTCGGCGCTCTTGATCGCGTCACCGGTCAACTGGGTCGGCCCCAGCTTCAGTAACAACTCCTCCTTGTCTGCCTTGAAGGGAAGGTAGACCTCCTTGTCGGCCTGGAGCTCGTCGCCATCCGACTCCTTCCATCCCGCCTTCTTGGCCTCCGGCTTTGATTTCGACTCCCCCACGAGGCGGAACTGGAGCTGGGCGGTCTGCCCGACGATGGACTTGGCCCTGTCCGGGTCGTGGACGCCGGGGAGCTGAACGACGATGTTGCTGGTACCCTGGGTCGTGATATCCGGCTCGGACACGCCCAGCTTGTCAACCCTCTCGCGCATCTTCTCGACGGTCTTGGCCAGCACCCCGGCATCGAGCTTGGCCCCTTTCTGGGGTTTCGCCTCGTACACGAGGCTGATGCCGCCCTTGAGGTCCAGGCCCAGGCGCGGCTCCATGCTGAAGCCGAACTTGACCCCCAGAAGGGCGGCCAGCACCAGCAGCACCATGCCAACCGACAACAGGTTCTTGGTCTTCTTGCTCATCCGTTCTCCAGTTCAGGCCGGGAGCATTTCCCGCAAATGTTCAAAGGAACGCACGGCGAGCGGTCAAGCCGCGACGATGATCTCAAGGTTAGACGGGAAAGCGCGTGCACCCGTTCCTAGCTCTTTCCCTTTCCGCCACCCCCGCCGGTCTCCGGATCCGCCGGCTCTTCCGCCCCGCTCTCGTCCGCAGCGAGTTCTTCCTCGTACTCCTCGCCCTCCTCGTACTCCTCGTACTCCTCGGGCTCCTCGAGGTCCTCCTCCTCCATCTCGGGCTCCTCCTCGACGTCGAGTTCGTCATCCTCGGCCTCTTCGTGGACCGTCAGCGTCCTCGATATCGCCGTCCTGCTGAACGTCATGCGGACGCCCTTGTCGATCTCGAGAACCACCGTGTCCTCAGTGAGCTTCACTATTGTGCCGTGGATGCCCCCGATCGTAACGACATCGTCGCCTTTTCTCAGCTTGGAGAGCAGGTTTTGCGCTTCCTGCGCCTTTTTCCTCTGCGGGCGGTAGAGGATGAAATACATGGCAATGAACATGACGCCGAGGATGATCCACATGAACCAACTGCTGAAACCCGAGGTCGCCGTGTTCTTGGCAGTACTCTTGGCGGTCTGGGCCAGCACATCCATCACGCCCGGATGGGCCGCCGCCAACCCGTAAATCAAGACCATTTCCACCATTTCCTTTCGGATGGCCCGTAATCGATACCAGAATCCCAACTATCATAATGTAAGAGTCGTCCTTTGTCATTCGGGCGGCGGCGGGCGCCGTCAGCCGGCTTCGGCGGGCGCCTCGGCCTCGCGGAGGTAACCGGCAAGGGTGCCGGCCTCAATCGCCCGGCGCATTCCGCCCATCAGCATCGAGAGCGTGTTTAAGTTGTGGACGGTCAGAAGGTGAAAACCAAGGATCTCGCCGGCCATGACCAGGTGCCTTACGTACGAGCGGGTGAATCGAGAGCACGCGTAGCACCCGCACGAGTGGTCGAGCGGCGCGTCGGCGTCCTTGAAGGACGCGTTGCGAAGGTTCACGCGCTTCATTCCGATGAGGGCCGAGGAGTTCCTGGCGATCCGCTTCGGCGGCACCGAGTCGAACATGTCCACGCCGAGCGCGACGCACTCCGCGAGGCCGGCGGGGGAGCCCACGCCCATGAGGTAGCGCGGTTTCTCGGGCGGGAGGCGCTCCAGGGTCGTGCCGAT
>CAZAIS010000439.1:0-2652 GCA_964485255.1 uncultured Acidimicrobiales bacterium
GCATCTCATTATAGACCTGGAGGGAGGAGAATTCATTCAGGTTGCGGAGTGCGCCGGTTGATATAATTACGCGTCCGGTCGCGCGCGGCCTTAAGGGTGCGCGGGAGATCTCCGGTGGCATCACGCGAGGCCGGTTGCCGCGAGGCCCACGATGTGAAGGGACCCGGATGAACGTCTTGGATTCGGACTGGAGGGAGCACGCGGACTCGGGCGTCCGGGGCGAGTGGGTCCTGCGGGGCGCGCGCCTGGTGAACCGCCTCACCAGGAGGAGGCGCTTTGCGGACCCGGTGACCGGGCGGGCATTCGAGGAAAAGCGGCGGCGGGTCATGACCGCCATGGAGCTGGGGACCCCGGACAGGGTCCCGGTCATTACCAACGGGGTCAGCTTCTACCCGGCCCACTACGCGGGCGTCTCGTTCGCCGACTACCTCCTGAACAGGCGGACCTGCAGGGCCGCCTACCTGAAGTACGTCCGTGACCACCCGGGCTTCGACGGAATGTTTCCCCCGTACCCGGTAACGGTGGGGCGCCTCGCGGCGCTCTCGCGGGTGGATTACCTCCGCATACCGGGGATAGACCTGCCGGACGACCTTCCATACCAGTTCATAGAGGTGGAGCGGATGGACCCCGGCGAGTACCCGCTCCTGCTCGAGGACGTTACCGGTTTCTTCAGGCGCGTGGTGATGCCGCGGGTCTCGGAGCTCTGCGACCCGGAAAGCGGCTGGCCCCGGGGCTTGCTGCTCGAGCTCGCGTGGGAATTCCTCTCCACCACGGTCTTCTACAACCACATCATGGACATCGTAGAGCGCGAGTACGGGGTGCCGGTGAGCACCGCCTCGGCGTTCGTCGATCCCTACGACATGATAGCCATCTTTCTGCGGGGGATGGTCGGGATATCCAGGGACATGAGGAGGAGGCCGGATGACGTCCGGCGCGCCGCCGAGCTGATGGTGCCAGTCGCCCTGCTCGTTTTCAGGAGCATGGCGCTCTCGAGCGGCATCAACGTCTCGGCCGTGATGTGCGAGCGCGCCTTCTCCCTTTCGCCGGACCAGTTCTCCCGGTTCTGCCTGCCGACACTCAAGAAACTGGTCGCGGGCCTACTGGATTCGGGCATAGTCCCGGTCGTCACCCTGGAGGGAGACTGCACCCACCTGTTCGAGAAGATGAGAGAGCTGCCCGCCGGGAAGTGCGTCTGCAACGTGGATACGGGAGACATCTTCAAGGCGGCCGGGGTCCTCGCGGGCCATATGTGCGTGGTGGGAAACGTGCCCATGCAGACGATGGTCACCGGCACGCCGGACGACGTCAGGCGCTACTGCGACAGGCTCCTTCAGGAGGTGGCCCCCGGGGGCGGCTTTATCTTGAGCGGTGCGCTGGGCATACCGGACAACGCGAGGCCGGAGAACGTCCGGGCCATGGTCGATTACGTGCTGGAGAACGGGGCCTACTGAGCACACCGCGGCGCGGACGACCCGCGAGGCGGCCCGGGGACGAAGCCACGGCCGGCGCGGGCGCTAGGCGAAGTACTCCTCCATCCTGTCGAACGCCTTGTCGATCGCCTCAAGCGGAACGCAGAACGACAGCCGCATGTGGCCTTCACCGGTAGGCCCGAAAGCCACCCCGGGCGTCGCCGACACACGCGCCTCCTCCAGCAGTCTCCTGCAGAACGCCCTGGAGTCACGCCCTTCGTCAACGAGGATCCTGGGAAACATGAGGTAGGAGCCGGCGGGCTTCCGGTAACGGAACACCCCGGGCAGCCGGTCGAGCCTGTCGCACATGAGGTCGCGGGCCTCGAGGTAGTGCTCCCTGAACTCCGCCACGCAGTCCTGGGGACCCTCGAGCGCCGCCAGCGCCGCGTGCTGGGAGACAACCGGCGCGCATATGGCGCAGGGTATGTGCACCTTGTTGATCTCCGGGATCACGTCCTGGTGCGCGTGCAGGTATCCGATCCTCCATCCCGTCATGGCATAGGTCTTCGTGAACGTGTAACAGCTTATGACGTTCCTCCGGACCTCCGGTATGGAAGCGATGCTGAAATGGGCCGCGCCGTCGAACGTGAAGTGCTCGTAAGCCTCGTCCGTGATGATGGTGAGCCCGTACTCGAGCGCCAGGGCGGCCAGATCCTCCAGGTGGGCCCCGGGGTACACCGCGCCGGTCGGGTTGCAGGGCGAGCAATACAGGATCGCTTTCGTTTTTTTCGTAACGGCCTTCCTTATTCCCTCTACGTCGAGGGCGAATCCGTCTTCCTCGAGGCTGGGGACCATCACCGGCTTCCCCGTGGCCATCAACACCTGGTCGATGTGCGTGGAGTAGGTCGGAGAAGGCAGTATGACCTCGTCCCCGGGGTCCACGACCGTCATGACCGCCGCGAAGAGCCCCTCGATCGCTCCCACGGTAACGAGCACCTCGGAGACGTCCGCTTCTATCTTGTTGAAGTCCGCCAGCTTCCGGACTATCGCTTCCCGCAGCGCGGGCAGGCCCGCGTTCTCCGAGTAGCCGCCGACCAGTCCTTCCCGTATCGCCGCGACGGCGGCCTCCTTGATGTGCCCGGGCGTGTCGGTGGTAGGCTTCGCCCACGAAAGGAAAGCCACGTCATCGATGCCCTTCGAGAGCCTCGTCATCTCGTGGATGGCGGACCTGCCGACGCAAGAG
>CAZAIS010000440.1:0-2637 GCA_964485255.1 uncultured Acidimicrobiales bacterium
CTCCTTCGAGACGAGGTATGATATCGAGGGTTTATGCGACAGGCTCTCAGGTCTAATTTGTTAAGCCCGGGCCGTCTACTTGAGCCGCTCCAGGATAATCGCCGTGCCCTGCCCGCCGCCGATACACATCGAGGCCAGGCCGATCGTCTTGTCCCGGTCGCGGAGTTCCTCGAGAAGGGTGTAGGTTATCCTGGTGCCGGACGCACCTACCGGGTGCCCGTAGGCGACGGCCCCACCCCAGATGTTTACGATGTCCCTGTCAAGCCCCAGCTCCCTCTCGCAATAGAGGTACTGCGCGGAGAAAGCCTCGTTGATCTCCCACAGCTCGATGTCGGAGATTTTCATCCCCGCCCTCTCGAGCGCTTTCCTGGAAGAGGGGACCGGGCCGTAGCCCATGTACTCGGGCGGGCACGCCGCCGACGCGAAGTTGATTATCCTGGCCAGTGGCTCTATGCTCTCGGCCTTCGCTCGAGACTCGGACATTATTACCACGGCGCCCGCACCGTCGTTGATGCCGGAGGCGTTGGCCGCGGTGACGGTCCCGCCGTCCTCCAGCTTTTTGAACGCGGGAGGGAGCGTGGCGAGCTTCTCGAGCGGGGTGTCCTTGGGGTGCTCGTCGGTGTCGAAGATCTTGACAGACTTCCGCTGCTTGACCTCGACCGGCAGTATCTGGGGCTTGAGCTTGCCGTCGGCTATTGCTTTGAGCGCCCGGTGGTTTGACGTGAAGGCATGCTCGTCCTGGTCCTCCCTGGAGATCTTGTGCCTGGCGGCGATGTTCTCGGCCGTCAGGCCCATTATAAGCTGGGTGTGGGGGTCTATCAGGACCTCCCAGAGGCTGTCTATGAAACGGGTGTCCTTCATACGGGCACCGAAGCGTGTTTCCCTGGAGAGGTAAGGCGCGCTGCTCATTACCTCGACGCCGCCAGCCAGTATTAGGCTGTCCTCCCCGAGCATTATCTGCCTGGCACCGGCGAAGATGGACTGCATCCCGGAGCCGCATCCCCGGATCACCGTGTGAGCGGGGACCGTGTTGGGTATGCCGGCGGCCAGGGCGGCGCCCCTGGGGACCAGGTTATTTTCGTCGGTGCGGGGGATTACCTGCCCGAAGATGACCTCGTCGAGCATATCGCCGCTGATGCCGGCCCTGTCGAGTGCCTCCAGGATCACCAGCTTCGAAAGCTCGGTGGGTGTCATGTCCTTGAGCGAGCCTCCGAATGTGCCGAATGCGGTGCGCACCCCGGATACTATAACGACGTTTTCCAATTTAGCCTCCTTTGGCCTGGCGCCCGAAAACCGGGCGTTCCCGCTTTCAGGCAACGGGTCCGGAGTATTCTAACCTTGAGCGGAACAACTGGGCAAACAGACACCCCGGAAAAGAAAAACGGCGCCTCGAGGGCGCCGCTTCCCTTGCATGACGTCAACTACAGAGCCAGGCGAACAGGCCTTCGTCCGAATCGGGCCTGGACAACTCGACCGTCTTGGTGATGATATCCGCGTAGCTGTAGGAAACCCTCTGGCTCGGCGAGGTTTTGGTCTCGACCCTGACCACGAATACGTGTGGGTAGGTTTCCTCGAGTACAGCCATGTTCTCGACGACGATCTTGCGACCCTTGTTGGCGCGCACCTTGAGCTTCTCACCGAGACACTCATTGAGATCGTCGCGGATTCTTTGCATGACATTGACTTCTAAGGGTTCAGAATTCCTCAAGTCTCCCACCTTTCCGTCCTGCGAACACAATGCAGCCGTGTTAGTATACACTAATTGGTAAAAAATGTCAACATGAGAATTGTGACATGCGGCCGCTATTCTGGAACGGGAGTACCTTCGGCTACCGGAAACCACAAGAGACGGCACTCATCACACGAAGCGCCCGGCCCATTCGTATCAATCAACCTTCGCCCCGCAGTTCGTGCAGAAGCTCTTGCCCTCGGAGACCTGAGCGCCACAGTGGGCACAGAACCCGTGCTTCCGCCCGGCCTCAGGCGCGTCCTCGGCAGGCGACCCGGACGCCTTCCCGGCCGGCGGAACACCGTCAGCGGGAGCCGCGGCGACCGGAACGGCGGCGGCGGAGCCGGCCGTATTCCTAGTGGCGACGAAGCCGAGAAGCCCGGCGAACAGGAGCGTGAGCAACCCGAACACCAGTGACATGGTTATCCGGTTTTCGCTCCAGAAGCCGTAGAGGGTGCCCGCGGGCGGCATCTTGTACCTCAAGGCATCATCCTTCGAGTCGTACTTGATGCCCCTGGCGGCGCCCGGCAGGACGATCTCCGTGGTCGTCCTGATGACCTGGTCGGTGAACAGGGTGAACTCGCTATTTATAGTGCTGGTCTCGACGAAAGTGTACCTGTTTCCCGAGGACGATTTAGGCTTGGAGGTGAAGCCGCCGTAGAGCACCCACTCGCCCTCGGTGCAGTAGGCCATCCCAGGCTTCTCGTAGGTGATGACCACGGAGTGGGCCGAGTCGTTCATCTCGGTCTTGAAGTCGACGACTTCCCCGGTGGTGTCTTCGGACGTGAACCTGCGGGTAAGGAAGCCGCGCTTCTTCTTCTCGACTTTCTTGACCGCGGCGTAGTCTTCCTTGGAGTACTTGATGGTGTCGATGATGTGACCGACTCCCACGTCATTGACCGTAACGC
>CAZAIS010000441.1:0-2628 GCA_964485255.1 uncultured Acidimicrobiales bacterium
CCCAGGCTTCCCAGGGGTCCGGAACGCGCGATGAGAGCGAACGTGAAGACGCCCACGACGACCGGCGGAAGGCCCATGAAGGCATGGACGATGGTAAGGAGGACTCGTCTTCCCGGGAACTCGAACTCGGCAAGCAGCGTCCCCAGCGGTATACCGATCAAGGCCCCGATTGCCGTGGCCAGGCCCGAAACAACAAGCGACAGCCACAGCGCATGCCAGAAATCACCCCAAGTTATCATCGCCAGCAGGCCTCGTTCCTCTTCCCGGCGTCGTTCACTTTTTACTTTTTTGTTTACTTTTTCGGGTTTCGACACCCCAAGGGGCGTCGTTCACTTTTTACTTTTTTGTTTACTTTTCCGGGACTTTGACGAACGAGGTTACTGCTGCTCCTTGTAATCGCCCATGCCACGGGTCTCACCTTTCGCGTTCGGGTGAAACGCCTGGACACCCTCGATCCTGTAGTCGCCGATCATCTTCTGACCCTCTTTGCCGGTCAGGAACTCGACGAAGTCACCCGCCCCCTCGGTATTGAGCTTGATGCCCGGGTTCTTCTCCGGGTTCACCACCTCGACGCCGTAGAGGTTGAACAGCATCGGGTCGCCCTCGGAGAGCAGAACGATACTCAGGGTATCCTTTCTGAACAGGTACGTGGCGCTGTCGGAGAGAGTGTAAGCCTGTTTCTGATTCGCTATTGTCAGAGTCTCGCCCATGCCCTGGCCGGTCACGACGTACCACGGCCGGCCCTTGGGCTCGACGCCCGCCTTCTTCCATATCGCCAGCTCGGCAATGTTGGTGCCGGAGCCGTCCCCCCGGCTGACGAAAACCGCTTTGCCGGCCTGGCCCGCCTCGGCTATTCGCTTGAAGGCGTCCACCGCGTCCTTGTCGCCCTTGATCCCCGCCGGATCGCCGGAGGGGCCCAGGATATAGAAGTCGTTGTACATGACCTGTACCCTCTGGAGCCCGTACCCGGCCTTCACGAACTCCTCTTCGGCTTCCTTCGCGTGCACGAGGACGACGTCGGCGTCGCCCTTTTCCCCCATCTTGAGGGCTTCCCCGGTGCCCACGGCGACGGTTTTCGTCTTGTGGTTGTACTTCTTGTCGAATACGGGCAACAGCTCCTTGAGCAGGCCGGAGTCCTGCGTGCTCGTGGTTGTCGCAAGGACCAGGGTCGTGGGGCTCCCCTTGCCGCAACCCGACGCCGCGAGCCCCGCGCAAAGGAGCGTCACGATCAATAACGGAATCAGCATCCACGTCGCCGATCTCTTCATTCTTCTCCCCTTCCTCTCATAAAAAATCCGCCCGGGGAAAGGGCGGTTACGTCTTTCCCGCTCTCCTTTCCAAGCACGGGAGGCCCGGCCGTTTCCCGCCGCGCCCTGTCGCCCTGGGGCCGTGGTCCGAGGCTTTAGGCCCTTCGGGTCGGAGGCGAGTTCCAACAGTAGTCAATGATACCAGACTGTAGAGATGGACGGCTTGTGCCCTGGGGCTCGACCGGCCTCTCGTGTACGTTAACGACAAGCCCGGAGCCACGTTATAGAATATGACGGCAGGTACGGCACATCATCGCTCGCCACGGCCCATCACGGTGCCGGGCGCTCAGTCGCAGACTAGAAGAGGGTGCCCGTGAAGGCGCCACACGACCTGGAGGTACGATCTTGAAGAAAGTATCCCTCTGCCTCTTGTTGATCCTCACCATCGCGCTCATACTGTCTCCGTCGGCCGCTCAGGCGGAAACGTGGACGAACTCCGCGGAGGGAGGGATAAGCGAGACCTACCACCCGCTGCAGATCGAGGTGTTCTCCATGGCCTCGTTCGGCGGGTACCTCTACGTAGGCACCTGCAACGCCGTTGGCACCGGGTGCGCCGTCTTCAGGACGACCGACGGCAGCAGTTGGACGCAGGTTGTCGGCGGCGCGACCCCGTCCGACCCGGGGCCGGGCTTCGGCAACGACAGTAACTTCCAGCCCCCGTCGATGGCGGTCTTCGGCTCCCACCTTTACGTAGGCACGACGAATGGGGAAGGGTGCGAAGTATGGCGCACGTCTGACGGCACGGACTGGTCCGAGGTGGTGGGAGGCTCCACCGCGCCCGATCCGGGCCCCGGCTTCGGGGATACGGCAAACCGCAGCGCCTACTCGATGGAGGTCCTCGGCTCGTACCTGTACGCGGCCACGTTGAACGACAACGGCTGCGAGGTCTTCAGGACGTCCGACGGAGCTAACTGGTCACAGGTGGTGGGAGGCGGCTCGGCGCCCGACCCCGGCCCCGGCTTCGGCAACAGCCATAATGGTTTTACCAGCGGCATGGCGGTGCTGGGAGCTTGCCTCTACGTGGGGACCTCCAACTGGATCAACGGGTGCGAGGTGTGGAGGACCGCCGACGGCGTGAACTGGAGCCAGGTCGTCGGCGCGACGGGAGCCCCGCCCGACCCGGGGCCGGGCTTCGGGGACACCGGCAACAGGGTCGCCTATGCTTTCTCGGTAGTGAGCGGCTCCACTCTCTACGCCTGCACCACGCACAGCGCCGGCTGCCAGGTCTTCAGGACCACCGACGGCGTGAACTGGACCAGGGTCGTCGGCGCGACGGGAGCCCCGCCCGACCCCGGGCCGGGGTTCGGCAGGGCACACAACC
>CAZAIS010000442.1:0-2626 GCA_964485255.1 uncultured Acidimicrobiales bacterium
CGTGTGCGTTCAAGGTGCCGCTCTCGAAACGCTCCGGCAGCTCGCCGGGCTGGCGGAGCTCGCTGGACCTGCTCCCGGTGCCCCCGTAGCACAGGGGGTTCGCGTCCACGCCCTCGCCGACATAGAGGCCGCCGGTTCCCTGGAGCCCGAACAGCTCCTTGTGCCCCGTGAAAGCCACCAGGTCGACGCCCGAAGACACGTCCAGCGGCACGCGCCCCAGCGTCTGCGCCGCGTCCAGGAGCAGAAGTACGCCCCTCTGCCCGGTCACCGCCGCGACCTGTTCGACCGGCATGATAGTCCCGGTGACATTCGAAGCGTGGTTCAGCACCACCATGGTGGTATCGGGCGTTATCTCCCGCTCTATATCGCGCGGATCGAGGGAGCCGTCCGGGGCGCATCGCGCGACGGAGTACGTCACCCCGATCGATCGCGCCGCCTCCAGCGGCCTCATCACGGAGTTGTGCTCCATGGAGGAGGTGACCACGTGGTCGCCCGGCTTCACCAGGCCCCAGATCGCGAGATTGAGGGCTTCCGTGGCGTTCTTCGTGAAGACGATCCTCAACGGGTCCGGGGCTCCCAGCAGCTTCGCCATCGCCTCCCGCGCTGAATACACCAGGCGGCCGGTTTCGACGGCCCGCCGGTGGCCCGAACGGCCCGCGCTTCCTCCGACGGTCCGCATGAACGACTCGACAGCCTCGTAGACGTCGACGGGCTTGGGGTACGTGGTCGCCGCGTTGTCCAGGTAGACCGAGCGGCCCGTTGTATCCATCATCCATCCCTTCCTGGTCCCCGATCGGAACCAGCTTATTCTCAACGCCTCTTGTCGGTCAAAAGCCCGCAGTCGGTGCCACGCAATCGGTGCCTGTCACTGCGAGCACCACGCGCCCGGCAATTGGTGCCTGGCACCATATGCCCTGTCACCACGAGCCTACTCTTCCCGCGGTCCAGGCATGGGGGTCAAGCTGATAAACGTGGGCGGGCGGCGGCCTTCAACCGAACGTGATGGGTATTTCACGAGCACGGCCCCGGGCCTGGAGCTTCGGGTGGATGCGCTTCTCGATGACGCATAAAATGCCGGCGAGTACCACAACGGCTCCCAGCGCGAACACGAGGAAGAAACCGAATTCGAAGTGCTCGTAACGCAGGTACGTAAGTGTCTGCACGAAGATAAGAAAAGCCCCGATCAGGAAGTCCGTGACGATATACAGCGTCTGGAACACTCGGGATTCGACCGCTATGTAACCCACCTGGAGAAACACTGGGATGAAGCCGAACCAGGTGAGGAGCCCGGCCACCCCGAAACGGATATCCGTCCCGGCGGACGTCCGCCCCCAGGGAAGGCTGAGCGACATGATCGAAAGCACGATTTCGATGAGCATCAACGCCATCAAGGCGTAAGTGAGCGGCGACAGTCTTATCTTTATCCTGGGCATGACAGCGGATCTCGTCCCCTTCGATTCCGGCCGGCCTTCACACGCGGTCGTAGGCGATGTCGAACGGTTTTTCTCCCGTCAGGAACCTGTCCAGGTCCTCGCCGTTGTACAGCTTGATTATCACCCGCCGCACCTTGCCGCTGATCTGTGAGATCTCGGCCTTGCTCATCTCCTGGTCGTAGTATCCGGACAGGTCCAGAGGCCTCCCTATTCTGACCCGCACCCGCTTGTAGTATGTCCAGTGGACGCCGTCCTGAAACTCCGGATGATCGAAGAACGGCTTGACGAGCCACGGGGGCAACGTGGGCAGGTTCCTCTCCTGCCTGCCGATCACGGCGACGGGGATCAGCGGGGCCTTCGCCTGCAACGCGATCCTGGCGAAGCCCGTGCGGAATGTCCTGATCTTCGATACGGAGTGAGGGTGAGCGATCGTGTGTACCCCCTCCGGGAAGACGCCCACCAGCTCCCCTTCCTTGATCAGATCGACGGCTTCCTGCAGCTCGGACCTGCTCCTCTCTCCCCCCATTACGTAAAGGGGCCTCGCGCCCACGCTCTTGAAGAGCCGGCTGACGACCGGGATCTTGAACGCGACCGAGGCGGCGATGAAGTTGATCGGCCTTTCCACGAGGTACGCGATGGAACCCGGGTCGATGACTGGATTGCGGTGGTTGGACACGATGAGCGCCCCGCCTTCAGCGGGGACATTCTCCATGCCCTCTCCCTTGAGCCGGAGCATGCCCGCGATAACCGGGCCGATCGTGAAACGCAGCGTCTCGTATGTGAGCGCCTGGTAGACATTCATCCCCGAGGTCTCCCGCCGTCACCGGCCTTTCGTTACCCCGGCAGTACGCGCGCGTTGTTCGACCTCGGCCTTCGGCCCTGGTCCATCCTGCTCGCGCCCTTCAACTGGCACGGGGTCTCCATGAACTTGTTCCGCATCGGTACCCCGACAATCATGTCGATCTGGACCTGCTCGAGCACCCTGTTCTTCGCAAGCCTGTTGACGATCGAAATCAGGGTTTCGGGGCTGATGGAGTCGATAACCTTCTCCAGGAACGCGGCGAACTCGTCCACTGAGCGGGCTATCACGGCGGGGTCGATCTCGTGAAGCAGCCGGACCGTCCAGTCGCCCACCGCGTTCACGGTCTCGGCCATTACCTTGGGATCGGTCTCCCGGGTTACCCGCGCCAGCC
>CAZAIS010000443.1:0-2619 GCA_964485255.1 uncultured Acidimicrobiales bacterium
GGCGGCGGAGATCCTGGGAGGCCGGGAGGGGCTGCGGGACCGCGTTGCGGACGTGGGCAAGAGGCGGGCCGTGAGCGTCGGAGCCGGCATCCTGAGGGCGGTGGACGATTTCGAGACGCTGGTTCAGGGGACCGATACCCGCGAACCACTCTCGGAGAACGAAGCGCTCACCGAGATGAACCTCGAGCGCGGCGTGAAATACGACAGCAAGGTGCTACGGGCGATCGCCCGGGTGCTTGCAAGAATGCCAAGGGAGTTATCCACCGGTGCTGAAGGGAGTGCAGAAAGCTCTCCGTTTTGGGGAGACCAGGAAGGTTAAGGAGCTCGAGGCCGCGGTTGCGCTGGTCAACGAGCTCGAGCCGGATATAGAGAAGCTTTCCGACGGGGATCTCGCGGCAAAGACCCCCGAGTTCAAGCGGCGGCATGAGCAGGGTGAGGACCTCGACGAAATCCTTCCCGAGGCCTTCGCGGTCGTGCGCGAGGTCGCTCGCAGACGGCTCGGCGAGCGCCACTTCGACGTGCAGATAATGGGCGGGATCGTTCTCCACCAGGGAAAGATCGCGGAGATGAAGACCGGCGAGGGCAAGACGCTTGTTGCGACTCTTCCCGTTTACCTGAACCACCTGTCCGGTAAGGGCATTCATATCGTGACCGTAAACGATTACCTGGCCAGGCGCGACAGCGAGTGGATGGGCGTGATCTACCGTTCCCTGGGGATGGAAGTCGGCCTGATCCAGGCTCAGATGGACCCGGCCGAGCGGCGCGTCGCTTACAGCGCCGACGTGACGTTCGGTACCAACAACGAGTTCGGATTCGATTACCTGCGCGACAACATGGTCGCAGACGCCGCCTACAAGGTTCAGCGGGGTCACCATTTCGCGATCGTGGACGAGGTGGACAGCATACTCATCGACGAGGCGCGCACGCCGCTTATCATAAGCGGTGCGGCCAGCGAATCCGTCAAGTGGTACCGGCAGTTCGCCCAGGTGGTCCGCAAGCTGAAGGCCGGGACCGATTACGAGGTTGACGAGAAGTCGCGCACGGTAGCGGTGACCGAGGACGGAGTGGCGCGGGTCGAGCAGATACTGGGCGTGGACAACCTCTACGACAACGTGCACGCCGACCTGGTGCACCACCTGGACGTAGCTATCAAGGCCAGGGAGCTGTTCAAGAACGAGGTCGATTATATCCTCAAGGACGGGGAAGTGCTGATAGTGGACGAGTTCACCGGCCGCCTGATGATAGGGAGGCGCTACTCGGACGGTATTCACCAGGCGATCGAGGCCAAGGAAAACGTCCGCATAAGGGAAGAGAACCAGACGCTCGCGACGATCACCTTCCAGAACTATTTCCGCATGTACGACAAGCTCGCGGGCATGACTGGAACCGCGTCCACGGAGGCCGACGAGTTCCGGCACACGTACAAGCTCGAGACGGTCGAGATCCCGACGAACATGCCCATGGTCCGCGAGGACCTGCCGGACTTTATTTACAAGAATGAGAAGGCGAAGTACGAGGCGGTCGTGGACGACATAATCGACTGTTACGAGCGGGGCCAGCCGGTGCTGGTGGGGACGATCTCCATCGAGAAGTCCGAGAGGCTGGCGGCGATGCTCAAGCGCCGGGGTATCGAGCACGAGGTCCTGAACGCCAAGCAGCACGAGCGCGAGGCCGAGATTATAGCGCTGGCCGGCGAGGAAGGCGCGGTCACCATCGCCACGAATATGGCCGGCCGCGGGACCGATATCAAGCTGGGGCCCGGTGTCGTTGAAGCCGGGGGACTCAAGATCGTGGGGACCGAGCGCCATGAGTCGCGGCGGATCGACAACCAGCTCAGGGGAAGGTCGGGCCGGCAGGGGGATCCCGGCGCGTCGAGGTTCTACCTGTCGCTCGAGGACGACCTTATGAGGAGGTTCGCCTCGGCGGCGATCGGCGGGCTGATGGAGAGGTTCCATTTCCCCGAGGATGTACCCATCGAGCACAGGATGGTCTCCAAGGCGATCGAAACCGCCCAGAGGCAGGTGGAGGCCCAGAACTTCGAGGTCAGGAAGAACCTGCTCAAGTACGACGATGTCATGAACAAGCAGCGCGAGGTGATCTACGAGGAGCGAAACAGGCTGCTGGAGGGCGACGACTTCGAGGAGATGGCCGCTCAGTGGATCGAGGAAACGCTCGATTCCGCCCTGGAGAGGTTCACGGATCCGCAGGCTTTCCCGGAGGACTGGGACCTGGCAGGGCTCACGGCTTACCTGTTGCAGATTTTTCCGCTGAGCATCGACCTGGAGGGACTGGACCTCGAGGGGCTGACCCAGGAGGAGTTGCGTGAGATCATCCTCGATGAAGCCCGGGCGGCGTACAGCGCCAGGGAGGGGGAGCTCGGCGCGGAGACCATGAGGATGCTCGAGAGAAACGTGATGCTCGAGGTCGTTGACAACAAGTGGCGGGAGCACCTCTACGAGTTGGACTACCTCCAGGAGGGCATCGGCCTGAGGGGGATCGCGGGCCGGGACCCGCTGGTCGAATACCAGTCCGAGGCATACGAGATGTTCATCTCGATGCTCGAGTCCGTGAAGGAGGAGTTCTCGCGCTACATATACCATGCCCAGCTCATCGAGGTCG
>CAZAIS010000444.1:0-2605 GCA_964485255.1 uncultured Acidimicrobiales bacterium
CGTCGCGAACAACAGTTGTGACGGGGTGAAGCTCTGGGACCATGACAGCAGGCTTGTCAACACCCTCATCTATGGGATGGGAGACGGGCAGGGCGGCGGCTCGCCGTGGGCGGGGATCGTGATGGAGAGCCGGACCAGCGGGGCTCGATTCGAGATCCAGAACGTGACGATCGAGGACAACCCGGCCAGGCAAGCGTATCCCATGTACGTCCAGTACGACCTGAACGTGCCGATCGAGGTGACGATCCGAAACACTATCGTGTCGAACGGCTCGAGCGTGCCTTACTTCGGCGACACGGTCGAACTCACCTGTGACCACAACGATTTCTACAAGCCTCGCGATGCCGCCGTCCAGCTCGAGGCGAACGGTCGCACGTACAGCGCCGCCGAGATCGAGGGTGGAGCCCTCGGCGCCGGGAACATCTCGCGTGACCCGAAGTTCGTCGATCCCGCGTGGGGAACGGCAGGTGACTACCACCTGAAGGCGGGAAGCCCCGCGATCGATACGGGCGGCTCCGCGGGCGCGCCGGCCACCGACCTCGACGGGGCCGCGCGTCCCCACGGGCAGGGCTTCGACATGGGCTGCTACGAGTATGGGGCGGAGAAGCCCGTGCCTTCGGGGATCAGGACTTGGGGGCATGATTCCATCGGGGCCGTAGCGCCCGCGTTGAAATGGTACGCGGCCGAGGGGTGTACGGCCGGGGGGTTCGAGACGTGGGTCCTTGTCCAGAACCCGCAGGGCGCGGCGGCCAGGGCCTCGATTACTTACATGACGGCGGGCGGCGAGCGGAGAGGTCCGGAAGTGTTCCTTCCCGCGAGGAGCAGAGCGACTGTAAACGTGGCCGAAACGGTGCCGGACGCTTGGGACGTCTCGGCGGTCGTCGAGGCCGACAGGCCGGTCGTGGTCGAGCGGGCCACGTACTGGGGGGCGCGGGGGGGAGCACACGAGTCTGTCGCCTCGAGCGTGGTGTCGACGACCTGGTTTCTGCCCGAGGGCTCGACCGGCGGGGGTTTCGAGACCTGGGTCCTGGTGATGAACCCGGGGACGGCCGAGGTGGAAGTGCGGATCGACTACATGCTCGATTCGGGCATCGTGGATGGCCCCGTGTTTGTCATGCCGCCCGGCACCAGGAGGAGCATCGAGGTATCTCGGACGGTTCCCGACAGGTGGAGCGTGTCAACGTCGGTCAACTCCAGCTCGGGCGTCGTGGCGGAGCGGGCCGTCTACTGGTCGGGACGCACGGGCGGCCATTCGTCGATCGGGGTGACCGCGGCGCGGACCTCGTGGCACCTCGCGGAGGGCTCGACCGGGGGTGACTTCGAGACGTGGGTGCTGGTGCAAAACCCTGGAGGATCGGATGCCAGCGCGAACGTCTCCTGTGATACGGAAAGCGGACCTGTAGCCGGTCCGTCGTTCGTGCTGCCCCCCGGCAGCCGCAGGACGATAAACATAGCCGACGTGGTCCCTTCCACCTGGAGCGTGGCGACCAGTGTATCGGCCGACAAGGGGATCGTGGCCGAGCGGGCCATGTACTGGAACGGCAGGGCGGAAGGCCACGATTCGATCGGCGCCGCGATGAGCGCGCGGGACTGGTACATCGCCGAGGGTTCGACGGGGCCCGGCTTCGAGACCTGGGTGCTGGTGCAGAACCCCGGGGCGGGCGCGGCGAGGGTCCGGCTCTCGTTCATGACCACGGAGGGAGACGTCGAAGGTCCCACTCTGACCGTACCCGCGTTCTCCCGCCGGACGACAGACCTGTCCGGTTTCGTGCCGGGTGAATGGAGCGTATCGACCTTCGTGCATTCGAACGCGCCGGTCGTCTGCGAACGCGCGATGTACGGCCGCGCGCGGTGAACGCGAGACGGGGGCTGAGCCTTCGTCAGGCTCCACCGGCGGGTTCAACGCGTATGGCACGTTTCCTGCCGGTCGGCCGTGGCCCGGAGCGCGGAAGCCAGGCCCGGCGAGCCGGGCGACCGGCGAAGTGGAACGGTTGACCTCGAGCCTGCCAGCCGGTGAACCGTTCAGGGTTACCTGTATTCCGCGTCAGGTGGCGCGGCCCGACTTGCGTTTTTTCTCCAGGATGCGGAGGATCGCGGGCAGCAGGGTCAGGGAGATCACCATCGCGGAGCCGATCCCCAGGACGGCGGCGAGGCCCAGCGATGAGAGCCCCTGGTAGCGGGCGAGCATCAGGGCGGCGAACGCCGCGAGCACGGTGATCCCCGAGACCAGCACGGCCTTGCCGGTGTGGGCGAGCGCGGAGGCCACCGGGTCCTCCCCAGCCTCGTGCTCCTCCTCGTAGCGGTGCAGCACGTAGACCCCGAAGTCGACGCCGATGCCCATTATCATCGGCGTGACCGCGATGTTCACTATGTTGAACTTCATGCCGAACAGGTTGAACGCGCCCACCATCCATATCATCGCGAAGGCGAGGGGCAGGACGGCGAGCAGTGTCGGCACCAGCTTCTGGAAGTCAATTACCACCATCAACAGCACGACGACCGCAGACAGGAGCGTGGTCTCGTTGAGCCCCTTGCGGGTGGACTCCAGGATGTCCTGCACGATGACCGGGAAGCCTATGACGTCGGTCGAGACCGATTCGACCTG
>CAZAIS010000445.1:0-2602 GCA_964485255.1 uncultured Acidimicrobiales bacterium
GGAGATCGCTCTCGAGGTGGGGGAGAAGTGCCTGGCGATGTTCGGCCAGCAGGATGGGGAGCTTGCGTTCGCACTCCGGGCGCCTGAGAAACGCAAAGAAATATGGAGAAAGCTCGGGATATTTCCGCGCGGGATAGACCGCGAGATTGTGGAGATCATGCACCGCACTCACATCGGAGTAGACCAGGAAATGGAGAACCTGATTTCCCAGGGATCCCGGGCCGCGATCGCGGACGGTTGGGGCGGTTCGATGATAGGGACGGAGTTGCAGGACATCATGTTCGGCACCCCCAATCCCATAAAGGCCAAGATCAACCTCGGGGTTCTCAAGGACGACGAAGTGAACATCATCGTCCACGGCCAAGAGCCTCTTCTGTCCGAGATGATACTGCTTGCGGCGCAGAGCGGGGACATGATCAAGAAGGCCGAGGAGAAGGGCGCCAAGGGTATAAACATTGCCGGTATCTGCTGCACCGCTAACGAGATACTCTCCCGGCACGGGATCCCGGTGGCCGGCAACGTGCTCCAGCAGGAGCTTGCCATTCTCACCGGCGCGATCGACGCCATGGTGGTGGACGTGCAGTGCATATACCAGGCGATAGGCGAACTCTCCAAGTGCTACCATACCAAGATCATCACCACCAGCCCCAAGGGCAAGATGCCCCTCGCGGAGCACATCGAGTTCCACGAGGAGACGGGCCTCTCCAGCGCCAAGAGGATCGTGGAGATGGCCATCGACAACTACCCGAACAGGGGCAAGGTTGACATCCCGGACGTCACAAGCGATTTTATCGCCGGGTACGACCACGAGTACATCAACTACATGCTGGGCGGCCGATTCCGCGCCTCGTACCGTCCCCTGAACGACGGTGTCATAGACGGACGGATCAGGGGCGTAGTGGGCGTGGTCGGCTGCAACAACCCGAGGGTGCCGCACGACGCGGTGCACGTGAGGGTCGTGAGCGAGCTTGTTGCCAACGGGTGCCTGGTGGTAATGACGGGCTGCGCGGCGCAGGCGGTCGCCAAGACCGGGCTGATGACCCCCGAGATCGCCTACAGGGAAGGCGTCATGCCACAGGGCTTGCGCGAGATATGCGAGGCCGTGGGCATCCCGCCGGTCCTTCATGTGGGATCCTGCGTGGACAACAGCCGGATACTGATCGCCATGACGGAAATGGTCAGGGAAGGCGGCCTGGGAGACGACATCTCCGACCTGCCCGCGGTAGGTTGCGCGCCCGAATGGATGAGCGAGAAGGCCATCTCCATAGGGCACTACTTCGTCGCCTCGGGCGCGGCGGTCGTTTTCGGTACAACCTGGCCGACCACCGGGAGCGAAAAGCTGACGAATTACCTCTTCGAGGGAATGTTCGAGCAGTATGGAAACTCGTGGCACTACGAGCCCGATCCCGAGAAGATGGTCGGCAAGATACTGAGCCTGATAGACATGAAGCGCGAGAACCTGGGAATACTGGGCAAGCGCGAGCGGGTGCTCTACGACATGGCCATGAGACGCGAACTGTCTATCGATTAAGCCTCTGGGCACAACTGATGAGACTCAAGGAGGGTTTTTAGATGTCGAAGATAATCTTAAGTGCCGCGATCAGGGGCGCGCACGCCATCCACGACAGGGTGGCGGCGCGAATCGATGAGGCCCTGCAGAAGTACGGGGAAAATCAGGAGGTCGCCTTCCCCAACACCGCTTACTACCTGCCAATCATCTACGGAATGACCGGCGAGAAGGTTGAGAAGCTCGGAGACTTTGCGAAAATCATGAAAATCGCCGAGGACCTCATGCCTCCGATACCTGCCGAGAACCTCTGGACGCCCTATCTGGGGCCGGGGCTCGACGCCGGAATGGCGACACTTTTCATGGAGGAGCTCGAGGAGGCCATCAAGTACATCGACGGCCCCAACCCGGTTGACGGGATATACCTAGGGGCGGCGGACGACGTCATCATGCGCGAGCGCGGCGTCGAGTTCGTTGATGGATCGGCCCCCGGGTTCTGCGCGCTCGCCGGAAGCGCGCCCGACCCCCAGACCGCGGAGAAGATAGTCAAGGAGCTCCAGGAGAAGAACCTCTACGTATGGACGAGCGCGAACTTCAACGGCACGACTGTGGCGGAGCAGCTCGACAGCATTGGTGTCCAACTGGGATGGGAGACCCGCATCGTGCCCTACGGGCGCGAGATCGGCTCGGCGGTCTACTCGCTGGGGTTCGCGGCGCGCGCGGCCATGAGCTTCGGCGGCGCCCAGCCCGGCGATTACCGCAAGGTTCTCCTCTACAACAAGAACCGTATCTTCGCTTTCGTCATGGCGCTGGGAGAGGTCACGGATGAGTGGTACGCCAACGCGGCGGGGGCCATTAACTACGGGTTCCCGACGATCGCGGACACCCCCATACCGGAGATACTGCCGACCGGTGTGTGCACCTACGAGCACGTGGTCTCGAACGTGCCCCACGACCAGATCGTGCAGAAGGCGGTCGAGGTCCGCGGGCTCAAGATCCAGGTGACCAAAGTTCCCATCCCGATGGCGTACGGACCGGCGTTCGAGGGCGAGCGCATCCGCAAGGAGGACATGTACTGCCAGTTCGGAGGCAACA
>CAZAIS010000446.1:0-2595 GCA_964485255.1 uncultured Acidimicrobiales bacterium
GGTCTTGCCATGAAGGGGCTTATTGCTTTTTACACCAAGTACGGTAGCGGCAAGAGGATAGCGGAGGCTCTCGCGAAGGGGTTGGAGGAGTCCGGGCATGAGATGACGGTGCTGCAACTGCCGGGCGCGGCCGAAGGAGACTTCGATTTCGTGCTGGTGAGCTCCCCCACCCGCATAGGCAGGGCCATGGGACCATCCAAAAGGTTCGTCTCCACCTTGAAGAAAGACCGGTGGGCGGGAAAGCCGTTTATCGCTGTAGGGACGGGGGTTCACGTCGACGAGCCGGCGGGCAAGCGGGGTGAAAACTGGCCTGCGGGCAGCGCGGACAAGCTCTACGAGCGTCTCGTGAAGGCGGGGCTCGAGCCGCTCACCGGGCCGCAGAAGTTCTGGGTCGAAAACCGCGACGATTGGAAGAACGCGACACTCCTCGAAGGCGAAGAGGAGCGGGCCGTTGCAGTCGGACGCGAGATCGGGCGGTTGCTTTCCGCGAGAAACCCGTAGCAAGACTTCTCGCTACATGTCCGACGCCGGTATATGACGGCCGTACCGGCCCGCCACTGACGGAATAAGGTTGACGGGCGCGTGAATCGGCTCCTCTCTTCCTCGCGATCCGGAGCGCCGGCGCTCTTCTTTTCTATCGGGCCAGGTCAAAGCGGTCCAGGTTCATCACCTTGTCCCAGGCCGCGATAAAATCGCTCACGAACTTCTCCTGCGAGTCCCGGCACCCGTAGACCTCCGCGACCGCCCTGAGCTGCGAGTTCGAACCGAATACGAGGTCGACTCGGGTCGCCGTCCACTTGATTTCGCCCGTTTCGCGGTCGCGGCCCTCGAACACGTCCGAGTCCCGGGTGCTCGGCTTCCACTCAGTGTTCATGTCCAGCAAGTTCACGAAAAAGTCATTGGTGAGCGTCTCCGGGCGCCCGGTGAAGACACCCTCAGCCGCCCTGCCGAAGTTAGCGTTCAAGACACGCATGCCGCCGAGGATTACGGTCATCTCCGGCGCGGTCAGCTCCAGAAGTTGCGCGCGATCGATCAGCAGTTCTTCCGCCGGGACCGCGAACCTTGACTTGAGGTAGTTGCGGAAACCGTCGGCAACCGGCTCCAGGACCGCGAACGAGTCGACGTCCGTCTGTTCCAGCGAGGCGTCCGTGCGTCCGGGCGCAAAGGGAACTCTCACTTCCCTGCCGGCATTCCCGGCGGCCTGTTCGACTCCCGCGCAGCCTCCCAGGACGATCATGTCGGCAAGCGATACCTTCCTGCCGCCGGTCTGGGCGTTATTGAAGTCCGCCCGGATGCCCTCCAGCGTCTCGAGGACCTTCGCCAGCCGCTCGGGTTCGTTGACCTCCCAGTCCTTCTGCGGCGCGAGACGGATGCGCGCGCCGTTCGCTCCGCCTCGCTTGTCGGATCCGCGGAACGTGGACGCGGAAGCCCAGGCGGTCGAGACCAGCTCCGAGACGGACAGTCCCGAAGCGAGGATCCTGCCCTTGAGGTCGGCGATGTCCCTCTCATCGATCAGCTCATGATCGACCGCCGGCACCGGGTCCTGCCAGATCAGCTCCTCCGCCGGGACTTCCGGGCCCAGGTACCTCGAGCGTGGGCCCATGTCGCGGTGCGTCAGCTTGAACCACGCCCGGGCGAAGGCGTCCGCGAACTCCTCCGGGTTCTCGTGGAAACGCCTGGAGATCGGCTCGTAGATAGGGTCGAAGCGAAGCGAGAGGTCCGCGGTGGTCATGATGGGAGCGTGCCGCTTGGAAGGATCGTGGGCGTCGGGAACGGCCTTCGCCGCGGCCGGATCGGTGGGGACCCACTGGTGCGCCCCCGCGGGACTCTTCTCCAGCTTCCAATCGTAACGGAACAGGACATCAAAATAGCTGATGCCACCCCACTTGACAGGATTGGGAGTCCACGCGCCCTCTATGCCGCTGGTGATCGCGTCGCCCCCCTTGCCGCTGCCGAAATCGCTCTTCCAGCCGAGGCCCTGCTCCTCGATGGGGGCGGCTTCCGGCTCGGGACCCACGTGAGAAGCGGGACCCGCGCCGTGGCATTTGCCGAACGTGTGCCCTCCCGCGACGAGCGCGACGGTTTCCTCGTCGTTCATCGCCATGCGCGCGAATGTCTCGCGGACGTCGCGGCCCGATGCTACGGGATCGGGATTCCCGTTCGGGCCTTCCGGGTTGACGTAGATCAGTCCCATCTGTACGGCGGCAAGCGGGTTCTCTAGCTCGCGCTCCCCACTGTAACGTTCATCGCCGAGCCAGGTCTCCTCGCCTCCCCAGTAAATGTCCTCCTCGGGTTCCCACAAGTCCTCCCGTCCGCCCCCGAAACCGAAAGTCTTGAAGCCCATCGACTCCAGCGCGCAGTTGCCGGCCAGGACCATCAGGTCCGCCCAGGAAATGCAGCGTCCGTATTTCTGCTTGACAGGCCAGAGAAGCCGGCGTGCCTTGTCGAGGTTGGCGTTGTCGGGCCAACTGTTGAGGGGCGCCAGGCGCTGGGTGCCCGAGCCCGCGCCCCCGCGGCCGTCGCCCATGCGGTAGGTGCCGGCGCTGTGCCACGCCATCCGGATGAAGAGCCCCCCGTAGTGACCGTAGTCGGCCG
>CAZAIS010000447.1:0-2579 GCA_964485255.1 uncultured Acidimicrobiales bacterium
AAAGCCTGCGAAGTATGTAACCCCTGCCTTCGTTGGAGGGTATTACCCCGTCCGATATCATGAACGCGGCCGCGCGCGCGTGGTCGGCGACCACCTTCATGGATATGTCGGTACCGGGGGAGCCACCGAGACGGTCCCCGCTCATGTCGGTGATCGCCTCCATTACCGGGAATATCAGGTCGGTCTCGAATATCGTGGAGACGCCCTGCTTCAGCGCGGCCACCCTCTCGAGTCCCATGCCGGTGTCGATGTTTTTCTTCGGCAGGCCGACGAGCGACATGTCCGCCTGCCGGTCGTACTGCATGAAAACCAGGTTCCAGAGCTCCAGGAAGCGGTCGCAGTCGCAGCCCGGCTCGCACTCCGGGCCGCAGGCCAATCCGCCACCACGATCGTAGAGGATCTCCGAGCACGGCCCGCAGGGTCCCGTCGCGCCCATGTCCCAGAAATTGTCATCGGCCCCGAGCCTGATCACGCGCTCCGGCGGCACACCCGGGGTAGCCTTCCATATGCCTTCGGCCTCATCGTCCTCCTCGTAGACGCTCATCCACAAAGACCCCGGGTCGATGCCCAAAACCGAAGTTACCAGCTCCCAGGCCCAGGGGATGACCTGCTCCTTGTAATAGTCGCCGAACGAGAAGTTGCCCAGCATCTCGAAGAACGTATTATGCCGTGCCGTGATCCCAACCGACTCGATGTCCGTCGTGCGCACGCACTTCTGAACCGAGGTGGCCCGCGAGTACGGCGCGGCCTCCTCCCCGAGGAAATACGGCTTGAACTGGACCATGCCCGCGTTTGTGAGCAGAAGCGTAGGGTCGTTGGGCACCAGCGAGGAGCTGGGCACCACCCTGTGGCCCCTTGACTCGAAGTATTCTATGAACGTCCGGCGTATCTCTGTGCTCTTCAAAGGTGTCAGGCCCTCCCGTAACAGCCCGCCCGAGAGCGGGACACGAAATACCATTTTAACCCAACCGCGAGGGTTATAGAACGACGCCAGGCGTGGCGCGATCGGGTCGAATGCCCCGTCCCGCCGTCCCCGGGCCCCGGCGGGGGCCAAAAAAAACCACCCCCCGTATGGGAGGTGGACCCGCGAGGCGACCCATGAGGCAGACTTACTTCTTCCTCCACTTGCTGTAGGCTTTGCCCGCGCCGGCGCTGACGCTGATGGCCTTCACCAACGGGGAAGTAACGACCTCCTGGACCACCTTGGTGGCGTTGTTGGCCTTCTCGGACATGGACTCCACGGCCGTGAGTATGCCGTCCACGCGGTCGAGCTCCTTGTTGACGTGATCCATGGTCGTCTGAAAGCGAGTCATGAGAGGTATGGTCTCGACCCTCACGTCATCGATGAAATGATTGAGTATGCCCATGGTCCTCACGAGCTGGTAGAGGAGCCACGCCGTGAACAGGGACATGACGGCAAAGGCAATAGCCGCTATGAGACCGGCAACCTGTCCGACTGTCATACGCTTTCCTTTCTTGACGCCATCCCTCAGGTGAACATCGCAGACTAATATACCACAGTTGTACTGCCCGCAAACGCGCCGCCGTCCAGGTGTCGCGTTCCAGGTGTCACTGCTTGAGACCGAGGTCGCGGAGCTGCCGCGGGGACACCTCGTCAGGCGCGCCGGTCATGAGATCCGAGGCCGACTGGGTCTTCGGGAAAGCGATTACGTCCCGCAGCGAGTCGCGCCCCGTGAGCAGCATCACCAGGCGGTCAAGGCCCAGGGCGAGGCCGCCGTGAGGAGGCGCGCCGTATCTAAGCGCGGACAGCAGGAACCCGAACTTGCTCTCGTACTCGTCGCTCGGAATCCCGAGCAGCCGGAACATCCGCTCCTGGACCTCGGGCCGGTGGATACGTATCGAACCTCCGCCGATCTCGGTGCCGTTCATCACTATGTCGTAAGCCCGCGCGCGGGCGGCGAGGGGGTCTTTCTCCAGCAGGGGCATGGACTCCTCCGTCGGGCTTGTGAACGGGTGGTGGAGCGAGGAGTACCGCTGCTCGGCGGGGTCGTACTCGAGAAGGGGGAAATCGACGATCCAGGTCAGCTTGAACTCGGAAGCGTCGCAGAGACCCAAGGACTCGGCGAGCGCCCCCCGCAGGTTGTGCATGATCTCGTCGCAGGCCTCACGCCGGCCCGCCAGCAGGAAGGCGGCGTCCCCGGGCTCGAGCCTCATCTCCTCGAGGAGGGCCTTCTTCTCTTCGTCTGTCAGGAACTTGGCGACGGGGGAGCGCAGGCCCTGTTCCTCAACTATGAACCACACGAGACCGCCCGCCCCGCGTTCCCTGGCGCGGTCGTTCCACGCGTCGAGCTCGGAGCGCGACATCCCGCCGCCGCCCTCGACGCGCATGCCGCGGACCGCGCCGCCCGATGCCAGCGCGCCCGCGAAGACCTTGAACCCCGTGCCGGCGAAGACGCCGTCGAGCGTGGACATCCGAAGACCGTAACGGAGGTCCGGGCGGTCGCTCCCGTACCTCTCGATCGCCTCGTCGTATGGCATTCGCGCGATAGGCGTCCGGATAGACCGCCCCAGGGCCTCGAACACGGCGGCGAGAAGGCCGTCCGTAAGGTCCATGATGT
>CAZAIS010000448.1:0-2577 GCA_964485255.1 uncultured Acidimicrobiales bacterium
GCTTCCGCTCTCCTTCGACATCGCCTGGTACGAGCAGAAGGCCGTCGCGGTGCTTCTGGCCCTGCTCTCCTTGAACATCAAGGGCATGAGGCTGGGGCCGACCCTTCCCGCCTTCCTGTCTCCGGCCGTGGCCGGGGTGCTGGTGGAGAAATTCGACATCAAGCTGACGGGAGGCGCCGCTGAGGACGTCGCCGCGATGATGGCCGGAGGGTAGGCCGACCGCGAGCAGGCGGGCAGGCCCTCCGTACGGGCGGCGCCGTCGAAAGGGTGCACCGCTTCATAAAGGCCCTCTCTTGGGGCACTTATTCTTGCGATAGCCTGCCGGGTCAATTGAAAGGCAACTGCGAGCTGCCCGTACTCCGGGAGCCGGAACGGGAAGGCGGCGGCCGGGTCTTCTTCGCCCGGACAAGGGATGCGGACTACCGCGTTCCGGGTGACCGGATCAAGGGGACCGCGAACGCCCCCGAACCGCTTCCGACCCAGCAAAGGGGGAACTCCGGTGGTGGAGCCCGGGGCACCGCGATGCCCCCGGTTACAACAACACCGCCTGTAGGCGCGCCCGCCGGTTCACCCGTACCTCCGTCGCTGATATCATCCTGGGTTAAGGGTGCGGATGCCCGCGACGCGGGCGGGCGTCTCGATATCACTATGAACAACCGTTTCGCGGAGCAAGGAGAATTCATGAGCAGGCACGGCCCGGGCCGACCGGGCGCCGGAAAGACGGCCGCGGGAGGCGCGGTAGGGCTCGCCGTCCCCCCGTTCCGCGACCCGAGAATTCCTCCCGCCTCCATCTCGTACCTCGCGGCCGGTCTCGCCGCCGCCGGAATGCGGTTCAGCGCCTTCGACCTCAACCGGGAAGCATTCTACACCGCCGACTCGCCCGGGGAGCCGCTGCCTCTGGAGTGGCATCGTGACGACCGCATGCTGGCGCTGGCCTCGACGCTGCTGTTCGGAGCCGGCGCCCCCGACCCATGCCGCTCGCTAGCCGGTTCGCTCGGCGAGAGGGTGTGCCGGGCCGTCGCATCCGCCTTCAGGAGTACCGCGGAGCGCATCTGCGAGGAGTGCTTCCTGCTGGGCGTGACGGTTGACGCGACAGGGATGCTGGGCGCGGCGCACCTGACCAGGACGGTCAAGGAGATGCGGCCCGAACTGCCGGTCGTCTGGGGCGGCCCCTCGGTCGTGCCCGGCGCCATCGAAGGACTGCTGAAGGCGTTCCCGTACGTGGACGCCCTGCTGTGGGGCGACGGAGACGAATCGATCGCGGAAATCGCCTACGGGGTCTCGTCCGGATCGGGCCTCGAGGGAGTGGAGGGGATCGCCTTCAGGCGCGGCGATCGAATAGTGACGCCCCGCGGCAGGTCAACCGTTCGGGATCTCTTCGGGCTCCCCGATCCTGATTACTCCTGGGTCGATGCCTCCGGCTACAGGTCACTCCAGGTGCCGCTGCTCCTGAACCGCGGGTGCTCGTGGGGGAAGTGCGCGTTCTGCTCGGAGTCGCTCGTCCAACCCGGCTTTCGCGGGGGCGACCCCGCGCGGGCCGCCCGCGTCTACAGGCACGTCTCCCGGGAGCTCCGGCCGGTTTTCGTGGCCTTCGCGGATGACCTCGTGAATGCCAGCCCGGCCGGCCTTTCGCGCCTCTGCGAGATGCTCGCCGAGGCCGGCGGCGCCCCGTGGACCGCGGCCGTCCGCGCGCCGGGATTCACGCGGCAACACGCGGAGGCGATGGCCGGCTCCGGTTGCGGCCGCGCATTCCTCGGTGCCGAGAGCTTCTGCGAGAGGACCCTCCAGCGCATGGACAAGGGCTGCACGGTGGAACAGAACGTGGGGTGCATTTCCGCTTGCCGCGACGCAGGGCTTGCCGCCTCGTACAACCTGATACTGGAGTTTCCCGGCGAGACACCGGAAGACCTCGGTGAAACCCTGAAGGTTCTAAAGAGCGGCCGCGTGACGGGGCGGGGGATCGAGGTAACCACGTCGATGTTCGTACCCACGATGGGGTCCCCGGTCTGGAGGGACCCCGAATCATACGGCGCCCTTCTCCATGAAAAAGGTCCGATGCACAGGTTCCTGCCCGACCGGGCAGGCCGCGAGATCGTGCCGTGGGACCCATACTGGGAATCTAAAAGCGATACTCCCCGGTACCGCCCCGTCCGCGCACGGGTGCTCGAAGCTATAGCGGGCCTCTCGAGCGACTGACGCCGCTGTTCCAAGACGCGAAAGCCCTCGAGGGGTCCTTACTTCGCCAGGTGGCTCTCGAACTTCGCCGGGGCGCCCACCGGACGGTCCCAGGCATCATCCCTCGCCAGGTGGCTGTCAAGCTTCATCGGAATTCCGGCCGGGCTGTTCCAGGAATCATCCCTCGCCAGGTGGCTGTCGAACTTCGCCGGAATGCCGGCCGGGCTGTTCCACGCACTTTCCTTCGCCATTTTGCACCCATCCTTTCTCCAAGTGCCTACAGACTATCCGTTAGTCCGAGCTTTGAGTTTCTTCTCCCCTTCCTCCATGGGAATGTTGCCGATTAATGCCATGCTAACACGCGTCCCGGTCGCGAACAACGGTACCGCTGACCCGGGCCTC
>CAZAIS010000449.1:0-2561 GCA_964485255.1 uncultured Acidimicrobiales bacterium
GGTTGTGGTGGGCGCTCGCCTTGCTGGAGAAATCCCTCAGCAGGACGAAATAGCTCAGGCAGAAGCCCGTGAGCAGGGGCGCGAAGACGGTCAGTGCCACGGCTTTCGTCGGTTTGACGTGGCGCAGGACGATCATGTACCACATGAAGCTGACGAAGATGATTCCGATGGTCACGTAACCAATGCTCTCTATCGGCTGGAAGTGGGCGAGGAAGATATAGAAAAGAGAGCCGACTATTCCGACCGCGGCCGCCGTGGGCGTCGCCTGACCCTTGGTCTCGAACATGCTGAACAGCTCAATGGAGCCGATTACCGAGGCCAGTGCGATGGCGAAGGTGAACGGCAGGGCGCCCCAGATGAGCGTCCCCAGCATGATGAGCGCGAAGAGCACCGCGCCGACTATCCTCTCGGAGAAACCGCCCGCGGCCGGCGCCCTCTTGATCCTGCGAGTCTCCACTCCGCCTCCCGGTACCGGTCGCATGTGCCCCGGTCAGATCTCCATCAGTTCTTTGATCTTCTTCTCCATGAGCTCGTCTATCTCTTTGATGTACCCGTCCGTCTGCTTCTGGATATCTTCCATGCCGCGGTGCAGGTCGTCCTTGGTCGCTTCGCCCTTCTTTTCCTCTTCCCGCAAAGCTTCGATGGCCTCCCTGCGAACGTTGCGCACCGCCACGCGGCCCTCCTCGGCCCTGTGCTTGACCAGCTTGCCCAATTCCTTGCGACGCTCCTCGGTGAGCTGCGGCACGGGGACCCTGATGATCTGCCCGTCGTCCGAGGGCATGAAGCCCAGGTCGGACTGGGTTATGGCCTTCTCTATCTCGGGTATGGCGTTCCTGTCGTATGGCTGGATTATCAACAGGCGCGCCTCCGGGGTGCTCACCGTGGCGATCTGGTTCAGGGGAGTGGACGTCCCGTAATAGCTGACGCTGAGCCGCTCCAAGAGCGAGGGGCTCGCGCGCCCGGTCCTTATGGACCCGAACTCCTCGGCGGTCACCTCGACCGCCTTCTTGAACTTGCGCCCGGCCTCTTCCGCTATGTAGTCCATCCTGGATCCCCCAAGTCTTCCGCGCGACCGTCAATCGTCCGGCTATCTATTGCACACAACGGTCCCGACGTCCTCGCCCAGCATCAGGCTCCGCAGGTTACCGTGCTTGAAAAGGTTGAAGACGACGATGGGGAGCCCGTTGTCCATGCAAAGGCTGACCGCGGTGGCGTCCATGACCTCGAGCTCCCTGTTGAGCACCTCCAGGTACGTGAGCGACTTGAACATCCTCGCCTCGGGATGCTTGACCGGATCCCGGTCGTAGACGCCTTCGACCTTGGTCGCCTTGAGAATCGCCTCGGCGCCTATCTCCAGCGCGCGCAGGGCGGCGGCGGTATCGGTCGAGAAGTACGGATTCCCGGTGCCGCCCGCGAATATGACCATCCGGCCCTTCTCCAGGTGCCTGACCGCCCGGCGCCGTATATGCGGCTCGGCGACTTCCTGCATCGTTATCGCCGTCTGGACCCTCGTGAATACGCCGGCCTTCTCCAGGGCGTCCGAAAGGGCCAGCGCGTTCATCACGGTCGCGAGCATCCCCATGTAATCCGCCGTCGCCCTGTCGATGCCCCTGGCGCTTTCCCCGCCGCCCCGGAAGATATTGCCGCCTCCGACGACCAGCGCGAGCTGGATGCCCATCGCCTGGACTTCCGCGAGCTCCTCGGCCACGGACCGCACTGTCCTGGTGTCAATCCCGTAGCCGACGCTCGAGTCCATGAAAGCCTCGCCGGACAGTTTCACCAGAACGCGCTCGTAGGCCGGCTTGCCATCACGGGACTGGCGCTCGACCTCCTCCGGTGCGGGACCCCGGCCCGAGCCGCGCTCCACCTTCGCTCTGTCGCCGGATCCCGGGTCAGGCTCGGCCAATTGCTACTCCTTCTGCTCTCCCACCTGGTAGCGGGTGAACCTGCGGACCTCTATCTTCTCGCCCAGCTTGGCGGAGGCCTGGGTGACGAGTTCCCCGACGGAAACCGACGGGTCCTTGATGAACGGCTGCTCCAGCAGGCAGATGTCCTGGTAATACTTGTCCAGCATCCCGGTGATTATCCTGTCCCAGACCTTCTCGGGCTTGCCCTCGGTCTCGCACCTGGCCCTGTATATCTCCTTCTCGGCGTCCACAATCTCCGCGGGGACCGACTCGCGGTCCGTGTAGGCCGCGTTACACGCGGCGATCTGCAGAGCGATCAGGTGGGCCAACTCGAGGAACTCGCTATTGCGCGCCACAAAGTCGGTCTCGCAGTTCAACTCGACGATCGAGCCGATCTGCTGCCCTATGTGTATGTAGGATTCGACAATGCCCTGGTCGGCCGTCTTCTCCTGGCGTTTCTTGGCGCTCGCGAGGCCCTTCTCCCGGAGTAGCTTGATCGCCTTGTCGAGATCTCCCCCGGTGTCCTGGAGAGCTTTCTTGCAGTCCATCATCCCGGCGCCGGTCTTTGTTCGCAGCTCTTTGACCTGTCCCGCGGATATTTCGTTTCCCGCCATTTTTCGTCTCCTGCTCAGTCGTTGTCGTTGTTACTCGGTC
>CAZAIS010000450.1:0-2558 GCA_964485255.1 uncultured Acidimicrobiales bacterium
GAGATCATCGACATCATGATCCAGAGCGCGGACATCGAGACGCGGCTGCGACGGCTCGGCGAGGAGCTTCAGAAGACCAACCGGCGCGTCAACGCGCTGGAGGGCATCGTGATCCCCGAGCTCGAAGAGCAGGTCAAGTTTATCTTCAGCGCCCTGGACGAGCGGGCGCGCGAGGACCACTTCCGCTTGAAGAAGGTCAAGAAGAAGATTCTCCAGCGGCAGGAAGCGGCCAAGGCGTCGTCCTGAGGCGTTCCGGGAACAATTACCATCCGTCAACGCGTTTCCGCGCGCCCTGATAAGATTGTGTCGAATCCGATGCGGGTACGCGGCCGGCAGTCGACCGTCAACCGGGGGGATGAGTTGGACAAGTACATCGTGGAAGGCGGCCGGCGCCTCCGGGGGACCGTGAAGGTCGGCGGCGCGAAGAACTCGGTGCTCAAACTCATGGCCGCCGTGGTGATGGCAGGCGGCCCCTGCCGGATCACCAACGTGCCCGACATAGCGGACGTTCACGTTATGTCCGACGTGCTGCGCCACCTGGGGCTGGGTGTCTCCTTCAGCGGCCACGCACTGGAGGTGACCCCGGCGGTCGACCCAGGGTTCGAGGCTCCTTACCATCTCGTGCAGAAGATGCGGGCCGCCGTGGACGTGCTGGGGGCGCTTCTCGCCAGGCACGGCCGGGCGCGGGTGGCGATGCCGGGAGGCGACAACATCGGCTCGCGCCAGATCGACATGCACGTCAAGGGGCTGGCCCAGATGGGAGCCCGGCTGCGGGTCTCGCACGGGTATATCGAGGCCGAGGCCGAGCGGCTCGAGGGGCGGCACCTGTACCTGGATTTCGCGAGCGTCGGGGCGACCGAGAACCTTCTCATCGCCGCCTGCCTCGCCAGGGGCCGGACGGTGATAGAGAACGTGGCGAAGGAGCCGGAGATAGTGGACCTCGCCGGCTTCCTGAACGGGATGGGCGCGAGGGTGGAGGGGGCCGGGACGTCGACGCTGGTCATCGACGGCGTGGATTCCCTTTCAGGCGTCGAGCACGAGGTTATCGGTGACAGGATCGAGGCGGGCACGTTCCTGCTCGCCGGGGCCGTTACCGGTGGGGACGTTACGGTGACGGGAGCGGACCCGTCCCACCTGGAGATAGTGTGTGACAAGATGAGGGAGGCGGGGTGCGCCGTCGAGGTCGATGGGCCGGCCATGAGGTCGCGCCTCGAGGGTCGCGCGCGCGGCGTCGAGCTCTCGACACTGCCCTTTCCGGGCTTCCCCACCGACCTGCAGCCGCAGATGCTGGCGTTGATGTCCACCGCCGAGGGGACCTCGTTCGTGACGGAGAACATATTCGACAACCGGTTCATGGTGGTTGACGAGTTCAACAGGCTCGGGGCGGACATGAAAACGCGCGAGCACCACGCCATCATCAGGGGGGTAGAGTGCCTGTCCGGCGCCCCCGTGACCGCGACGGACCTGAGGGCCGGGGCGGGACTCGTGCTGGCGGGCATGATCGCGGACGGGGTGACAGAGGTCCACGCGATCGAGCACATAGACCGGGGGTACGAGGACTTCGAGAGCAAACTGGCTTCGCTGGGGGCGAGCATCAGGCGCGCGCCGGCGGACGCATGATCCGGGTCGGACCGATGTCGCATAAGAGAAAAATACCACTGTACGCCACCGTCGCTATCGTCGCGATTATCCTGGTGGCGGTCCCCCCGGCCGGCGCCGGGGTGGCCGGCCCGCCGGCGGGCGGCAAGGTCGTGGTCCTGGTGATAGACAGGATCGGGATCGCGGACCTGACCCCGTCGAACGCCCCTTTCCTGCGCTCCCTTGCCGGCGAATGGTCCGCCGGCCTGATGATAGCCCGTTCGGCCGAGCGCGAAACCGGCAGGGAGCCGGACCTGGGGGCCGACTACGTGACACTCGGGGCGGGGGCAGCCGCCAGGGGGTCCAGGAAAGCCCCCCTGTCCTTCGACGCGGAAGAGGTGATGGCGTCGGCCGGGGGCGCGACCACCGCCGGCAGGTACCTCGAAGCGAGCACGGGCGCGACAGCGCCCCCGGGCGGCGTAGCGTGCCTGGGCGCGGCGAGCATCTACAGGAACAACGAGGCCGTGGATTCCGCCGGATGCGTCGGGCAACTGTCCGCGCGGCTCGCCGAGGCCGGGAGGAAGACGGCGGTCGCCGGCAACCAGGACACCAGCCTCCAGGTGAGCAGGCTGGCTCCCCTGGTGGCATGCGGGCCCGACGGGGTCGTTTCATCGGGGCGCGTGGCGGGGCTCACCCTCCCCGCGCCCCGCGAGCCGGGGGGCGTGAGGACCGACATGGAGGCCCTTGCCGCAGAGGCGGGGCGCCTGCTGGAGGTATGCGACGTACTCGTGATCGATACGGGAGACACGGGGCGCGTGGACAGGCAGGGCGATACGATGGAGCTCGATGCCCTCAGCGCCGCCCGCGCGGTGGCGCTCAAGCGGGCCGACGCCTTCGCCGGGAGGCTCGCGCGCTCGATCGACCTGGAGAGCTCGCTCCTGCTGGTGGTGTCGCCGGGGGCGCCCATGCAGGCGAGGCTG
>CAZAIS010000451.1:0-2547 GCA_964485255.1 uncultured Acidimicrobiales bacterium
CTGGTTCCACGCGGGTCTCATCGTCTCCCTGCTGACCCTGCTGGGGTGTTTGCTATACTGGATTGTCGACTACCTGGGGCGGGCGAGAGCCCGCGCATCTCGAGGAAAGTAGCGGTATCCGCCTATGGACCGGACGCGCTCCGCCGCGGGAACCACGGCGGGCAGAATGCTGAATCGCTTCCAAGACGCCATGGTTGAACGGGATTACCGCCCGCTCTACCACGCTCTCGCGCTCCTGGCGATCGCCGCCATCGCGCTCTTTCTCTTCTACGAGCACGTCGGTTCCAGGGGGACGATGATCTACGGGGACATGACGTTCCCGCCGAGCCTCGGGCGCAATTTCGACATCTACACCCAGACATGGTGGCAGTACGGCAGCAATACCAACTTTTACAACTTCCAGCGGCTCTTCTGGGCGCTGCCCTTCCTCGCCCTGGCCAAGGTACTCTGCCTGTCGAACTCCCAGTACCTGTTCATGATGTTCTACCTGACGTTTCTGCTCGCGGGCGTCTCGATGTACGTGCTGGCTTTCAGCGTCATCAAGGAGATGAAGCTCGCGAGCCCGGGCAGGGCCCCGATATATCTGGGCTGCGTGCTCGCCGCAACCGTCTACCTGTACAACCCCTGGTCCCTGGGGCATTTCTGGACGTACTTCATGTACCCGGTCTACGCTCTCCTTCCACTCATCTTCATGGTAACCAGGCGGGTTTTCGAGGCCCCGACGGCGCGGCGGGTCATGGCTCTCGTCCTCCTGCTCTCCCTAGGGAGCACCATGCCCAATACGGTCGTATGGATGTGGCTGCTCGTGGTGTCCTACGGCCTCTTCCACCTGCTGGTTCACAGGTTCAGATGGAGATCGGTCAAACGTGCCGTCGTGACGGTTCTTTCGTCAATGGGCCTGTTCGCGGCCGTCAACGCCCTGTGGACGGTGCCCTACCTTATCGCGCAGGCACTGGGCAAGGCGCCGGTACCCTGGTACATGCCCGGGACGCCGGCGGGGTATCAGAAGCTGGGGCTGGACATCATATCCGCGACCTGTGGCATTTCCAACAACCTGAGGCTGATCGCAGGCTGGGGCATGCCCGTTCAGCCGCCGAAGAACGGGTTCTGGATAGTGCTGAGTTTCGCCATTCCCGCCCTGGCCGTCCTGGCGCTGATAGTACTGCGCAAGCAGGTCAGGCGAAACCGGAGCATGGTCTTCCTCGCGGTCTTCTCGACGATAATGCTCCTCCTGGCGACCGGGACGGCCTTCATACTGTCGAGGGTTTACGGCTACGTGGTTCTCAGGGCGCCGGGCTCCTATTCGTTCGGGTGGATATTCCGCGCCCCGGACCGCTGGCTCGTCTTCGTGCCGATGTTTTTCGCGCTGGCGATAGGTGCGCTGTCGGCACGGCTGTTCGGGGCCCAGCCGGGGCTCAGGCTCGGTAGAAGGCTGTGGGGCGCATCGAGACAGACCCCGGGTGGCATCGAAAGCGGGACCGCCGGAGCCGCGGCCGCCCCGCGCGCCGGCTCGAGACCGGGCGCCCCGGACGCCGAGCTGAGGGCGAGGCTCCGGGCCCTGGAGGATTCCGTGATGGCGCAGCGGAAGATGCTCGCCGTCGCGGGCGGCGTCCTGGTGGTCCTGCTCGTCGTCCTCTCCATGATCCCAACGACCGTCAAGTACGCGAAAGAGGTGTACGCGCCGACGGTCATCCCGAAGGATTACGAGCAGGTCAATCGATTCCTGTCCGGCGACAGAGGACGCTCCGGCATAGCCTGGATTCCCTCGTTCTTCGTGGGGTGGCACTACAAGTGGGCTTCGCCCAAGTTCCTGGTAGGTCCGTACAGCATCTATGCCTCGCCGCCTTCGATCAACAACCTGATGGGAGCCTTCGGCTACTACAACTGGATGAAGGACGTCCTGGTGGAAGACCCGTTCAAGGCGGTACAGATCGACCCGGACGGCGGCCGCCCGGAGGACCTCGTGACGAGGATCCTGATACCGTTTTCCGCGCGCTACGCGATCGTGGACTCGTCGGTTCAGAGCGGGGACCCGTTCGCGCCCACCGTCCAGACAGGCGCGGACTTCGACAAGGACAAAGGCCTCAGCCTCAAGTACGAGACCGGGCTTCTGAAGGCCTATGAAACCGGTGACAGCCCGGACAAGATCAGGGTCGCGCGCAAGACGGTCAACGCTGAGTCATACTACGACAACCTGTCCGTCTCGGGCAGCGTCCCCTTGGGTCACGCCGTCGACATGGCCTTTGTCAACGGCGGCGCGAAGGTCGGCGCCCGGTTCGGCGGCATCGACATCGGCGCCCACAAGATGGTTGTCGTGCCCGGCGGCGACTTCGAGTCCGAGAAGAGCCTGGAGGGTGACCTGCCTTACTGGACCGGGCTGACGCCGGAGATCGGGGCCGGGGTTTCCATCGATCACGAGGTCAGCTCCGGGGGCAACAGGAGCCTGAAGGTCGTGAACAAGAGGTCCGAGGACTACACCCAGGCATGGATCGGCGGCGTCGAAATCCCCGTCCAGGCCGGCAGGATCTACTCGGTCGAGTCCCACGT
>CAZAIS010000452.1:0-2542 GCA_964485255.1 uncultured Acidimicrobiales bacterium
CTACGAGGAGCTTCCGGGGAAAGCGCTGAACGGGGAGCCGATCGACGAGACGCTCGTGAAGAATCAGGCGGACCAGATAATCCAGCAGCGCGATCAGGTGGACCGGGATCTCGAGAAACTGAACTCGAGGGCCGCGGAGCTGGCCGAGAAGCTGGACATCGAGTGAGCCTCGTCGCGTACCGCGGCCTGAACGGATGGGAAGGCGGGGGGCGCGAGCAGCCAGCGCTTGCCGGCCGGCCCGGTTGGAGCCGGTCTCTAGCAGGGGGTCACCTATGATTTGTCCTTCGTGCGGACAGGAGAACGCCGTGCCCGGAGCCGTCTGTCCGAGGTGTGGGACACCGACCGTTCCCACGCTGGAAGCGGGACGGCCCGAACGGACGGTGCCACAGGCACCGCAGCCGCGGGTCGCCCCGCCCGAGGGGCATCAGCCGTCACCCCCTTCGGCACCACCACCACCACCACCACCACCACCTGCGGCCGAACACGCGCCAAGAGGCGGGCCGGCGGAGCAACCGGAACCCACCGCCGCCACGGCGGGAGGGGGAAGCGTGTACTACACGCCGGGGGGAGCCGGGCCCCGGCGACAGGTGCCGGCGCAAGGCGCGGGAGCGCCCCCCGAGTACGCGTTGCCTGCAGCGTGGATGCCCGCCTGGCAGGCTGGAGCGGGGCGTCAGGGGTACCAGGCATACGGGCAGACGCAGGGCGCTCCCGCCGGCACCGGCGCGCGACAGTGTGGGTATCCCATGGGTTACCCGCCCGGCCAGTACCCTGTGGGTGTGGGCCGGTACCAGCCCCCTCTTCCCGGCGCGTCTCCTCATGGCGGACCGTACGCGATGACGGCGTCCCAATCGCGGGGTTCGGTCCTCTGCGGAGTGGCGGCCATGGCCCTGGGCGCCTCGGTGGTAGGCTCCACGTTCCTGCCCTGGATAACGGCCGGAGCGGCGGGGTTCTCGGCTTCAATGTCCGGCTTGAATATCATGACGGGTTCCTATTCGGCGTACGGGGGCGGCGGTTTCTCGCTGGTCATTACCGGCAACGGCTCCATTTTCTTCTCGGGGTTCTTTTCTCTCCTCCTCGGCGCCCTCATTCTCGCGACAGGTCTCGTGATGCTGTTCCGCAGGAGGATGGGAGGGATCGCCACGCTGGTCTGCGCGCTCCCGGCAACCGGGCTCGCCGCCGTGAACATCGCGATGGTCCTTTCGAAGATAGAGGGTGCCTCCACCGGGTTCGGCCTCTGGATTTTCTGCGGGGCCGCGCTGGCGGCGCTCGCGTTCGGGATAGTGGGGTTGTCGTCCTCGGGGTGATGACTCGCTCCAGGCGGAAAAGACGCTGGAAAGACCGGGCGCCCGTCAGGGTAGCGACGGCTGGAGCGCCGGGGTCCTCAGCGGTCGATGCCGGTTATCCGCCTGGCAAGACCGACCTTCTCCTCCAGGTTCGCGAGCCTGTTAATCATTATCCGTTGTGCCTGGGGCGACCCCGCCCCGTGTATGCTTTCCGTAAGATAGGCGGCGGCCCCGCATCCCACGGTCATGTTTTCTATGAACTTGAGAACCTTTATGCGGTCGAGCATCGGCACGCCATCGACACCCCGCAGGTACTTCTCCAGGTAAGGCGCGATCTCCGCGTTCTCGAAATCCTTCTGTGAGGGCATGGTGACGATGAGCCCGCCGCCCACGTCCTGCGCGAGCCTCGCGATCTCGAACGGGAAGCGGGTTACGTTCAGCTTGCAGATGTTCGCGAGAAGCGGGTCCACTTCGTAGTTGCCGGCGCTTGTCGCCGACCCCCTCGCGCTGCAGGCGATGCCGCAGCAGAATAGCGTCTCGTTCAGGTGTACCATCTCGGTGATCTTGTCTCTTACGTGGCTGGCCTTCTCGGCGCCCTGGAATTCGGCGGCAAGCCGGGTCGCGCCGATAAGCACGTCGCCGACCCCGACCTTGCACCCGCCGTAGCTCTGCCTGTGGAAAGACGCGAACCGCTCGACCACCTTGCCGCTCTGGTCGATTTCCCCGCACATGAACACGCGCTCGTTTGGAACGAAGACGTCCTCGAAGACAACCAGGGCTTCCTGGCTTCCGTAGGATGGATTCCCGACGTCGAGGGGGACGCCTTCTCTCTTGCGGGTGTCCGACGGCTGGCGCCCCAGGACGAAGGTTATACCCCCGGCGTCGGCCGGGACGGCGAAAGAGACCGCGAAGTCCTCTTCGCCCTCGCGCATCGCGGTAGTAGGCATGACAAGTATCTCGTGGGAGTTGAGGGCGCCCGTCTGGTGGGCCTTGGCTCCCCTGACGACGATGCCGTCGGCGGTCCTGTCAACCACGTGAACGAAGGTGTCAGGGTCGGGCTGTTCTCCGGGGCGGAGCCCCCGGTCTCCCTTTACGTCGGTCATGGCGCCCTCGACTACGACATTCTCGTCCTGGACCCAGGCGAGGTAATCCTTGAACCTGAGATGGTAATCCGTGCCGTGCGCCTCGTCACACTCGTAGGTTACCGAGTACAGGGCGTTGAGACCGTCCATCCCCACGCACCGCTGGAAGCACGTGGA
>CAZAIS010000453.1:0-2536 GCA_964485255.1 uncultured Acidimicrobiales bacterium
GGGGAGGTCGTAGCCAACGAGCTGAAAGTCTTTTCCTCTAGAATGAGGGCGATCATCAAATCCGCGGAAGATCCGCTGGATAAGCTGCGCAGCCTGTCCAGGTTCTTCATGGAGCTGCCGTACCCGGGGATCACTCCGATAGCGTTGATCGATCTCCAGCGAGACCTCCCGGACCTCTGGGAGCGGGTGCGGAAGGTGGAGGAACAGATCGTCCTCGAGATACACCAGGTAATCGACGAGGGTAAGGAGCAGGGGGTCTTCAGGGCAGGCATGGATACCGACGTCACCATAACCGCGCTCATCGGCGCGCTCGGGAGCACCATGTCGCCCGATTTTCTCCTCAAGACGAGCCTTTCGCTCGAGGAAGTCTACGCGACGATATTCGAGCTCATCACGCGGGGCATATGCCGCCGCGACGGTGCCGCCCGGGAGGAGAAGACACATTCGGGGAGGGGTTCAGGTGAGTCGTAAGATCAGGGTTTTCCTCTGCAAGCCGGGACTCGACGGCCACGACAGGGGCGTACTGATTGTCGGGCAGGCCCTCCGGGACGCCGGCATGGAGGTAATCTACTCCGGCCTCAAGCAGACGCCGGAGAATCTCGTGGAGGCGGCGATACAGGAAGACGTGGACGTGGTAGGGCTGTCCATGCTTTCCGGCGCGCACATGGCTCTCATCCCCCGCATAACGGGCATGCTCGAGGAGCGCGGCGCTTCCGACATCATGGTGCTCGCGGGGGGCGTGATACCGCCGGAGGACGCGGAGGTGCTCATCCGCGAGCACGGGGTGGATCGAGTGTTCGGCCCGGGGACGGACACGAGGGACATCGTAGCGTTCATCAAAGAGCGGAGGGGTGGCGATTGAAGGCGGAAGCCGGCGACCTCTACCAGAGGCTCCTGAAGGGTGACAGGAGGGCCGCGGCCAGGCTGATAACCATGGTCGAGAACGGCGACGTCGGGGCCCGGGACGTCCTGAAGAAGCTGCACAGGCATTCCGGCGGGGCGCACATAATCGGGCTCACCGGCTCGCCGGGGGGAGGCAAGAGCACGCTGGCGTGCAGGCTCGCGCAGCATTACAGGGAGGACGGCTCGACCGTCGGCATCATTTGCGTGGACCCGACCAGCCCGTTCACCGGCGGGGCCCTCTTGGGAGACCGGGTCCGGATGCAGGAGCTGGCGAGCGATCCGGAGGTCTTTATCAGGAGCATGGGCAGCCGGGGAGCTCTCGGCGGGCTGTCCGTCGCGATTAACGACGTGATCAACATACTCGACGCCTTCGGAAAGGACTACATCATCGTCGAGACAGTGGGGGCCGGCCAGGTCGAGATAGAGATCGTCAAGTACGCCCATACGTGCATCGTGGTCACCATGCCTGGCGCCGGCGACGAGATCCAGGCGATCAAGGCGGGGATCCTCGAGATAGCGGACATCTTCGTGGTCAACAAGGCGGACCGGGAGGGATCGATGAGGACCGTGGCCGACCTCGAGATGATGGTCGACACCAAGCCGGACTCCTCAGGCGGTGAATACCGCCCGCCGGTGGTCTCAACCGTTGCTCTCGCGGGTGAAGGAATAGACGAGCTGGCAAGCGAGATCGATAGGCACAGGAGGCACCTGGTCGAAAGCGGGCTGCTTGCCGAGAAAACGGCCCAGCGGATGAAGGCGGAACTGCTCGGGATACTGAACGCCCGCGTGGCGGAGGCGGCCGAGGGGGCGCTGCGAGAAGGCGGTAGCTCCGCCGGTCTCGTAGGGCGCATGGTCGCGCGCGAGCTGGACCCGCACAGCGCGGCCGAGGAACTTTCCCGGACGCTGGACATCCGCGGCTGACGGGACCGCGCGGCGCCGCCATGGCGCCGCCGGATGTACTGTAATGACGGGAGCGGGGCCGGAAAAGGCATCGGGCCCGGGCTGTACCTCTTGGCGCGAGGGCTGGTCGGATTCCCTTCGCGCGCCGGGCCCGGGTTACGCGGCCGAAAGGAGGATGCATGGCAACGAGAAGCGGTCCGAACCCAAAGCTTGCGCGGGCGCGACTGCGGGAGATCATGGTCGATCCGGCGAGGTTCTCCGACGACGGGGAAACCATCGCGACTTACCTCGAACCGGGGCTGTCCTCCGACAGCGTTGTGTGCGTGGTATACCCCCGGGGCAAGGCGGACGTCGAGCACGTGCTGGGGGTAGCTAAAGCCTTCGACCTCGCGGTCTACACGCCGATACCGTGGGGCCTGGCCCCCAGGCGGACGGGCGTGATAATGGACTTCAAGTTCATGTCGCACATCGGCTCCATCGACACCACCAACCTCTTCCTCGAGGTCGAGCCGGGTGTAACCTGGGAGCAGGCGCTGCCGGAGCTGGCGGCACGCGGCGTAAGGGTGGCGCTGCCGGCCGCCGCGCGGTCCCCGTACATACTCGAGAGCGCGCTCGAGCGGGAGGTGGTGCTCCCGGCATGCCGCTTCACGAACAGGCAGCTCTCCACGTTCCACGTCCTGCTGGCGGACGGGCGCGAGGTGATCCTCAAAATCGCCCCGCCGCCCGGCGCCGG
>CAZAIS010000454.1:0-2534 GCA_964485255.1 uncultured Acidimicrobiales bacterium
GGTCCTGGTCGAGGGTAACCACCACGGGCACGTCGTCCTCCTGCTGGTTTCCCTGGTTCTGCACCGCGACCTTCACGGTGAAGCTCTTCGAGTAGGGAAGGATGGAAACGCCCGACTCGGTCGTATCCACCCGCGCCGGCGCGGTCGATAGGCCAACCACCGCAACGCCGTGCAGGGAGTCTCCTGTCTCGGTGCCGGATAGCTCGCTTATGTATTCGCTCACACCCGCGCTCAGCGCGTCGTCCACTTTCGCCATGTACACCGAGTCGGCGACTTTCTCGAACCCGAACTTCGCGGCCGTGAGCTTTTCCTTGAGTCCGTCCCTGAACCGCTGCACGGAGCGGTCGCTGACGACCAGGTCCAGCAGCCCGCCGGACATAACCTCAGTCGCCGCGGCGGTGTCCTTCTGGTCTATGACGTCCAGGATGGCCGTCCTGTACTGCTCGATCCCGCCGACCCTGAGGTCGAACGAGAGCTGGAGGAGCGGCTGCAGCGTCGTCGCTTTGCCCGGTGTCTTGACCAGCTTCGAGTCCTCCGCGATCTTCTTGCAGGAGCTGATCATCTGCTGAAGCTTGCCGTCGACGTCATCGCGGGCCATTCCCTTGACCTCTTCCTTGAGCGCGTTGAACTCCGAGCCGACGGTGGCCGAGCGGGTTATCAGCTTGTTGGCGACGGCCGTATACTCCCGCAGCTTCTCGTTTTCCTTTGCCTCCTGGTTGCCGCCGCACCCCTTGCCGAATATCCAGCAGACCACCAGCAGCACGATCACGCCGACTATGATGAGTATGGGAGCCGGTCCCCTCCTTCGCGCTGGTGCGGGGCCGGCGGATCCTGTCCGCCTCGAGCGGAGGCTCTTTCGCTTGCGGCCGGACGAATACGTCGGCCTGGAACTAGAGAATTGCGCCATTGATTTTCCATGAAGTATCTGGCATGAGTATCCCGTTTGCGCCTGCAACTACACCGCCGCGCGGGGCGCGGCCCCGGAGGGTCCCCCGGGAGCGCAAACCACAATCGCCTGACGCGGTTGAACCGATAACATGTACTGCGTTCCTGTCCAATCGGGTATCCCTGGTGCGACCGAGACGCGGGGCACTCAACCCGGGAAAGCTGGTGGGCGAGGAGGGACTCGAACCCTCATGCCCTTGCGAGCACAGGACCCTGAACCCTGCGTGTCTACCAATTCCACCACTCGCCCACGACCGGGCCCAAACAAAGCGGGCCTTCGCTTCTCTATTTTACTTCTACCGCCCTTCCACGGCGGCGTCAACCAGGTCTACCGTCTCGCCACCCGTCGCCCTTACGAGGTCGTAAGATCTTATCTTCAGGATTGAGGTGGGCTCACCGCTGCCAGTATATACCACATCTTCACGGAGCGTGTAATAGTCGATGTAAGATGCCGCCTCCGACTTGTGCGCGACGGGCGGCAGCGCGTTGGCCAGGTACCCGGTGAGTGAGGGTATGTCCTCCGCGGGAACAGGCTCTACCTCGCTTCCACCCGTGACCTCCCGGAGCTTTTCGAAGTCCACCCTGCGGTCGCCTGGCAGGATCACCATCACGGGCTCGCCGTCCACCCTGAACATCTCGACGCGCGCTAACTGACACGCGTCTAGGCCGAGTCCCGCCGCGGCGCTCTCCAGGCTGCCCGCCTGTCCGGATAGCTTGAACAACTCGTGCGGAACGTCGAGCTCCTGCAACCGGTTATGAACGTTCAAGCTCGAGTACATACAAACGCCATCCGGCCCGCGCGCAAGCGGGCCTGTCGGGTCGGGTTTCCTGAGATTCTGTTCAGCGCCACAAGCGGGAGTGCCGCGTTACTTCATGCCGCCTTTGCGGCCGATCTTCTGGTAGAACTCCGTGCCGTAGCGCTTCTTGGTGGTCTGCCCACCCTTCTTGCCACCGACACTGCCTATCTTTGAGTAGAACTCGGAGCCGTACTTCTTCTTCGTGGTCTGCCCACCCTTGCGTCCCGCCTCGCTCCTCGTCATCTTCGCTTTGGCCAATGTGATCCCCCCCTGCGTCTAGTGCGCCGGCCCGCTCATTCCCCCTGGCCTGAGAAGCCGACCGGCCGCTCCACTATTATGTCACCTGGCAGGCTTTCATGCCAGTTGGTTGCTTACCTGATTCGAGGTCAGCAATGCGATTCCTGTAAGCAGTTTCACAAACGCGCGCCGCGAAGCGCCAGCTTGACATTGCAAGTAGCCTCAATATAATTGAGCATTACTTCTCAGCAAGCAGCGGACTGTCATTGCTTTAAGCACGGCAGAAGGGGGGTGGAACCGTGGAGCCAAAGGATGTCCCTTATCTTCTCCTGGGCGCGATGAGCACCATCAGGGAGGAAACCAAGAAGACCGTCGACGACCTGGTTGAAAAGGGCAAAGCGGGTGGCGGCAAGGGCGCGAAGGGAATCGTGCAGGCCGACAAGGCGGTCAGGGATCTTGTGGAAAAGGGCAGGAAAGAACGGGAAGACCTCCTGAACTCGATCGGCAAAGAAGTGACCAGGATTCTCGACAACATGGGCGCGATTACCAAGAACG